>CAIZGT010000420.1 GCA_903932545.1 uncultured Rhodospirillales bacterium | reverse complement strand
CCTCGAATCCGGCGCGGTGGCCAGAGTGGCCGAGCGCCACAACATCCCCTTCGCCGTCCTGCGCGCCATCTGCGACCCCGCCGACCGCGACCTCCCACCCGCGGCCCTCGCAGCCTTGAACGCAAAAGGGGCGATCGCGGTTTCCCGGATCGCCCTCTCCATTCTCGCCAACCCGCTGCAAATCCCGGCCCTCATCGCGTTGGGACGCGACGCAGGCCGGGCGCGGCAGGCGTTAGTCCGCCGCGTCTTCGAGCTCAACAACCTTCGGGGCGTGCTTTAGCTTCGCCATCGCGGTCTCAACATGCGCCGAGAACACATATTCCGCCGGGCGCTGATTGGCCAATGACAGCTCAGGTGCAAACGCGCCCTCGGTCTTGACGCCGAAAAGGGCGAGCTTCGCCATCTTCCAAGGCTTCGTCACCGCTTCGGTCACCGCCGTCGCCTCATACCCACAATGGACCATGCAATCGGCGCATTTTTCATACTTGCCGGTGCCATACTTGTCCCACTCCGTCGTCTCCATCAGCTCCTTGTAGGAGGAGACGAAGCCTTCACCGAGCAGGTAGCACGGCTTTTGCCAGCCGAAATAGTTGCGCGTCGGGTTGCCCCAAGGCGTGCACTCATAGGTCTGGTTGCCCGCAAGGAAATCGAGGAACAGGCCAGACTGGTTGAATTCCCACTTCTTCTGGCCCTTGATGGCGCGGGAGAAGATGGCGCGGAACAATTCCTTGGTGGCGTTCCGGTTCAGGAAGTGCTGTTGATCCGGTGCGCGTTCATACGCATAGCCCGGCGAGACCGAAATCCCGTCCACACCCATCGCCATCACGTCATCAAAGAAGCGCGCTTGACGTTCCGGATCGGCATTGTTGAACAAAGTGGCGTTGATAATCGTGCGGAAGCCGCGACGTTTGGCCTCAGCAATCGCCGTAACACAGCGATCATACACGCCGTCCTGACACACCGACCGATCATGATCGCCCTTGTCGCCGTCCAGATGCACCGACCACGAGAAGAACTTGTTCGGCTTGAACTGGTCCATCTTCTTCTCAAGCAGCAGCGCATTCGTGCACACAATCACGAATTTCTTGCGGGCGATGATGCCCTGCACCACTTCGGCGAGTTCCTTGTGCAGCAGCGGCTCACCGCCCGCGATCACCACCACCGGCGCGCCGCATTCGTCCACCGCTTCGAGGCACTGAGCCACCGACAAACGCTGGTTCAGAATCTCAGCCGGATAATCAATCTTGCCACAGCCCGCGCAAGCGAGGTTACAGCGGAACAACGGCTCCAGCATCAGCACCAGCGGATAACGCTTGCGGACAATCAGATGCTGCTTGACCACATAGGCGCCAACGCGGAGAGCTTGATGCAGAGGAACGGCCATATGACACCTTCTTTGATCGCGTGTGTTGCAATGCACCACACGAATGCGAATTCGTGTTCGCGTATTGGCAGAGCGGCTTTTGCGTGTCAATAAGCCTGTATGAGCCAAACGACAGCCTCAACGCGCCGCTCGCAGGTCCAAGAACGCAGCCAGGAAACCGTGGCGCGTGCGCTGGCTGCTGCGCAAAGCATGCTCGCACGCGGGGTGGCGCTTGAATCGCTCACCACCGCCCACATCGCCCAGGAAGCCGGGATGTCCGTCGGCGGTCTATACCGCTTCTTCCCCGACAAACAGGCGATTGTGGACGCCATTGCGGTGCGCCACATGGAGGCGTTTCAGGAGCGCATGGGGGCAGCCCTAATGGCCGATTTCCCCGAGACAACCCACCAATTCCTCACCCTCGTGGTCGATGAGTTCGTGGCATACCTGAACGAAAACCCGGATTTCCGAACCCTCGCATTCGGCGCACCCGGTGGCGGCCGCTATATCAGCCGCCCCACCCGCGACGATTACGCGGGCCATCAGGTGCTGGAAATGGTGATGGAATTCCTGTCCGGCGCGTTCGAAATCGAAGCATCGCCAGAATTCGCATTCCGCCTGCGCATGGCCACCGAAATTGGTGATCGCTTGCTGGCGTTCTCATATGAGCAGCCCGATACCCAAAGCCGCCTGCGCGTGCTGAGCGAGGCGAAAGCGTTGCTGGCGGAATATCTCTTCCCGCCAGCTTAATCACTTAACGGCGGATCTGCGCTGGCTGCCCCGGGGTCGGCTGCACCATCTGAATCACTTCAGTGGTGTGAACGCAGGAAATATTGCCCACACCAGCCGCGCCATATTGCGCATAGCCCGCCGGGTTTGACACCAGCGGCACCGAAATCGGCAAATACAGATAACACACCGAACCATCCACCGGATCACGCCAGCGTTGGATCACCGTGTCTTTCAATGGGCCGCGATAGATCTTTTCCAAGATCATCGTCGGAAAGCTCTCCCAGGTCGGCTCCGCAGGTGCAGGTGCAGGGGCACTGGCAGCGGGGGCTG
>CAIZGT010000419.1 GCA_903932545.1 uncultured Rhodospirillales bacterium | reverse complement strand
TGCCGAATATCTCAACGAACTGCGCCCGCGTGCGGCGATGTTCCCCAAGGAGCGCGTGGCGCGCGCGCGGTGCCGCTCAATCTCAGGCGAGATGCATTCCGGCTTTGAGGCACTGCGTTCCACGTTGCCAATGAATTTGCGCATGAAGCGCGACAATTTCCCGCTCTGGGCGGCCGTGCGCGGCGATATCGCGCGGATTGAGGAGATTTGGCAGGACTGCCTCACCAGTTCGGGCGGTCCGTGGCTGTTCGGCGAAAAGCGGTGTGTGGCCGATGTGATGTATGCGCCGGTGTGCACGCGGTTTCTCAGCTATGGCGTCAAGCTGAGCAAGCTGAGCGAGGCATATTGCGCCACCACAATGGCGCATCCCGATATGCTTGCATGGGTTGAATCGGCGGCGGCGGAGACCGAGGCGTTCAGTGAACTTGAGGTTGAATTCTGATCCGCGCCGAAAAATCGCGCAGGCAGGAAAAAGCGCGCAGGCAGGCTGGCGATTTTCGGCAGTCAAAGCTAAGTGTCTCGCCACTGGATCGAGCGTGCGCGGCAAATCGCGGTGGCGCTCTGCTCTTACAACGACACGAGGTTTGTGATGAATAAGATTGTTGCCGTTCTGACCATCATCGTCATCATGGCCGTTGGCACGCTGGGCTTTGATGCGCCGCTGATTTCCGGCTTGGTGTCGTTGCTGGTGTTCATGCTCAACTTCTGAGGTCGTTCCGAACCGGGCTGGTCATTACACCCCGTTGCCATCATCATCTCCGCCAAGAATCAGTTCGCTGAGCCGATGGGGAGACGATTAAATGAGCACGAAACCAGCCTGGTACGCCCAACTTTGGGTGCAGGTCATCATCGCGATGGCCATCGGGGTGGCGCTCGGTGCCTATGCTCCCGACACCGGAGCGGCGATGCAGCCGCTGGGAGACGCCTTTATCAAGGCGATCCGTTTTCTGATTGCGCCGATTATATTTTGCACCGTGGTGCATGGCATCGCGCATATGGCAAACATGGCGCGCGTGGGTCGCGTGGCGATCAAGGCGCTGATATATTTCGAGATCATCACGTTGGTGGCGCTGATCATCGGGCTGATTGCGGTGAATTGGTTGCAGCCGGGTGCGGGGATGAATGTCGATCTGACCAAGATTGATGTGCGGGTGCTCGACCCGTATTTGAAACAAACCCATGCTGTGGGGTTCATCCCCTTCCTGATGGGAATTCTGCCGAACACGTTTGTGGGCGCGTTTGCCGAGGGCAACATTCTGCAAGTGCTGTTCATCGCCGTGCTGTGCGGCTTTGCGCTGGTGTGGATGGGGGACGCGGCGAAACCGATCAATGTGGTGATTGAAGCGGCGGGCAAGATGGTGTTTCGCATTGTGGGCCTTATCATGTACATCGCCCCACTTGGCGCATTTGGCGCGATTGCGTTCACGGTGGGCAAGTTTGGCGTCGGCTCGCTGAAATCGCTGGGCTTCCTGCTCGCGGATTTCTACGGCACCTGCCTGCTGTTCATCATCGTGGTGTTTGGCGGCATCGCGTGGTTTTGCGGGTTCAACATTTTCCGGCTGATCCGCTATCTGCGCGAAGAAATCCTGGTGTGCATCGCCACCACCTCGTCCGAAACTGTGCTGCCCCGCCTGATGACGAAGATGGAGGCAGCGGGGTGTGAAGAGGGTGTGGTTGGGTTGGTGGTGCCGACCGGCTATTCGTTCAATCTTGACGGTACCTGCTTATATCTCGCCTCGGCTGCGGTGTTTCTGGCGCAGGCGACCAACACACATCTGAGCCTGGGCGATCAGATCAGCCTGTTGCTGATTTTGCTGTTCACCTCCAAGGGGGCGGCAGGGATTGCTGGCGCTGCCTTCGTGGTGCTGGCGGCGACGCTTGCCGCACATCAAACGATCCCGGTTGCAAGCGTGGCGCTGGTGCTGGGCATTCATCGCCTTATGTCCCAAGCCCTCACGCCCACGAATTTCATCGGCAACGCGCTGGCCACGATTGTGATCGCGAAGTGGGAAAATGCGTTGGATGTGGTCAAGTTGAAGGCAGCGCTGCGATGATATTCATTGGTTATTTGGGCTTAAAATACAGATGAGCCTATGGCTGTCAGTCTATCTCGACCTGATTCGGGTGGCCGCTGCGCTGGTGGTTTTTTTTGATCATGTCGGCCAAGGCAACGCTGCCAGCGGACTCACATCGCACGCCTATGAGTTTGCACAAGATGCGGTACTGGTGTTTTTTGTGCTGTCCGGATTTGTTATTGGACACTCGGTAGATACCAGCCACGACGATTTACGAAAATTTGTGATTAAACGTGTTGCACGGATTTATTCAGTCGCAGTGCCTGCGTTATTTTTAACCATCGGCCTGGACGCAATTCGTCAATCCTGGCACGCCGGTGCATCCGCCTTTTTGTTTAATTTGTTCAATCGGCACGTTGCCGTCGAAATTATCAGTGGATTGCTGTTCACAACCGAGTTCTGGTCATGGCACTTCGAAATTGGCAGCAACGGTGCGTATTGGTCACTCGGATATGAAATTTGGTACTACGCAGCATTTGCCGCGTTATATTTTGGCAGGCGAATTTGGGGGATTATATTGGCGAGCGGTCTGATGTTGATGACCGGCCCGCAAGTGGCGTTGTTCTTCTTGATCTGGCTGATCGGCTTGGGCAGTTATTATGCGTCAGCAAAAATACATATTGGCAAAATCCAAGCCATCGTACTGATATTATTCAGCAGCTCCGCGGCCCTGCTGTTGGCAATATCTGCGCGACGAATGATGTCGATTTATGGCGCGTTTGGATTGAGTGACGTAAACGTAAAAAGCTATGTATTTTACGGATTACTAGCCACATTATTTTCCGTAAATATCATAGCAATAGCGGAAATCGGAAAATATTTGACGCCGTTGCCTTTGGGGCTGGTTAAATTTGTTCGGCATTTGGGCAATCAGACGTTTCCACTATACCTGATGCATATGCCGGTGCTGGCGTTTATCACGCCATTGCTGCCCTGGAAGTCCACCTCGTGGCAAACTCAGGTGACCGTGAGCATTCTGATACCCGGCCTGATTTTCCCGGTTGGTTACTTTCTGGAGCATCGTAAAGCACGTTGGCGTCAGTTGGTTGAGAGGTTCGCTGAATGGCTCGGGTGGCTAAGCCAAACCAATATCACGCCAACAGACAGCACGGAGCAGCAACAGCCATCAAAGTGATCGTCTATGCCGGTGCTGACATCGCTGTGGACATCAGGCTGCTCTGTGCGACGCTACCAGCCCGCCCGCCGCCACCAATAGCGCCGCAGCCCCCAGCGTCACACTCCACGGTGCATATCCGCCCGCACACAGCAGCGCGGTGGAAAGCACCGGGGTGGCGTAAGCCAGCGTGCCGAGCAGGCGCGGGTCGCCCTGCTTCATGCCGACGTCCCACAAAAAGAACGCTGCGCCCACCGGCCCCACGCCAAGGGCGATGATGGCGAGCCATGCGTGCGCACTCGGAACCACCGAAGGTTCAATCGCATAATGCGCCAACGCTGCCAGCAACGCTGAAGCCGCGCAAAACCCGGCCACGGCTTCGGTTGGCACCGCGTGCATGCGGCGCGAAATTACCGAATACAGCGCCCATACCACCGCCGCCGAGATAGCGAGCAGATCGCCGATCCATGCGCCCGACCCGCGTTGCGTGGCATCAGGATGCAGCAACAACAGCAGGCAACCACACCCGGCCAACAGCGTTCCCAGCCCATGCGTCCAGCGGAGGCGCAAGCCGAGCAGTGGGGCGGAGAACAGCACGATAAGCAGCGGCCAGGCGTAATTCAGCAACCCGGCCTCGGCCGGGGGTGCCAGATCGAGGGCGGCGAAATACAGCGCGTGATAGCCCGCGAGGCCGCCCACGCCGTGAACCCAAGCGCGGGCAGGCTGGCGCAACGCCTGCAAACGCCCACGCGCAGCAATCACGCTGAGGCCGAGCATGGCGGAGACTGTGAAGGACAACGCGGTGAGTTCGAGCGGCGGCACCTCGGCCGCACCACGCGACAGCAGGCCCAGGAAGGCCCACAACGCAATCGCTCCACATCCGGCCAAGGTCGCTCTCATCAAAACGACCTTGGCCGACGTGGATGCAATCATCAATACATATGCTGACCGCCGTTGATCGACAGTGTCGAGCCGGTGATGAAGCTGCCTTCATCGGCCGTCAGGAACGCCACGCCACGTGCGATATCATCGGCATGACCGAGGCGACCGACCGGGATTTTGGCGATAATCTTGGTCAACACATCCGGCGGCACCGCGCGCACCATGTCGGTATCGACATAGCCCGGCGCAATCGCGTTCACGGTGATGCCAAAGCGAGCACCTTCCTGCGCCAGAGCCTTGGTGAATCCGTGGATGCCGGATTTGGCGGCAGCGTAGTTCACTTGACCATACTGACCAGCCTGACCGTTGATCGAGCCGATATTGACCACGCGGCCGAACT
>CAIZGT010000418.1 GCA_903932545.1 uncultured Rhodospirillales bacterium | reverse complement strand
GATGCGCCCGCAACACCTTCGCCGCCTTCACCGCGAAATACGTCAAAATCCCCGCGCATCCGGCGCGCTTGAACCCGAGCAGGCTCTCGATCATCGCCTTGTCATGATCAATCCAGCCGCGTTCAACGCTGGCCATAATCATCGAGTATTCGCCAGAGACTTGATAGGCAAAGGTCGGCACCCGGAACGTCTCGTGCACGCGGCGGCAGATGTCGAGATAGGGCATGCCGGGCTTGACCATCACCGAATCAGCGCCCTCGGCCAAATCATGCGCCACTTCGCGCAGGGCTTCATCGGTGTTGGCGGAATCCATCTGATAGGTCTTTTTATCGCCGCCCCGCAGTGCGCCCGCCGAGCCCACCGCGTCACGGAACGGGCCGTAGAAGGCCGAGGCGTATTTGGCGGCGTAGCTCATCAAGCCGACATTGATGAAGCCCTCGCCATCCAACGCCGCCCGCAACGCGCCGATGCGGCCATCCATCATGTCGGACGGGGAGATGATGTCGATCCCGGCGCGGGCTTGGTTCAGGGCTTGGGCGCAGAGAAGCGCGAGGGTTTCGTCGTTGTGGACATAGCCATCGCGGATCACGCCGTCATGGCCGTGATCGGTGTAGGGGTCGAGTGCAACATCGCCAAGCAGGCCGATCTCCGGGAACAGCCGCTTCAGCTCACGCGCCGCCTGACAGATCAGGTTGTTTGGATTGGCCGATTCGGTTCCCTCAGCGTCTTTCAGTTCAACCGGGGTGGCGGGGAACAGCGCCAGCGCCGGAATGCCGAGGTGGGCAGCTTCTTCGACATGCGCGCCAAGGCGGTCCACCGAGACGCGCTTCACGCCGGGCATCGCCGCAATCTCACTCTCCTGGCCTTGGCCATCCATGATGAATATCGGCCAAATCAGATCGTCCACGCTGAGCCGGTGCTCGGCAACCAAGCGGCGGGTCCAGCCGTTGAGGCGATTGCGACGCAGGCGGGTGGCGGGGAAGCTGCCAAGGCCGAGGCTGGAAGTCATGGGTCAGATGTCCGTTGTCTGCTGCCATGCTGGCACCAACCGAGGCAGTGGAAAAGATGCGTGTGGGCGAGAGCATGCCACAATTGCGCCAGGACGATTTCTGCGCGGGCGATGCCGTGTGATATAAGCGCCACATGATGAACGCAAATACCTTCACCATCGCTTTCGGTGCCGATCATGGCGGCTTCAAACTCAAAGACGCGCTGGTTGCTTGGGCGAGCGCGCATGGCCATACCGTGCTGGACCTTGGCACCAACAATGCCGAATCGGTGGACTACCCCGATTATGCGCGCTTGGTGTGCGCCAAGGTTCTGAGCGGGGATGCCACTTATGGGGTGTTGGTGTGTGGCACCGGCCTTGGGATGTCCTATGCCGCCAATCGCCATACGGGCATTCGCTGCGCGATGGTGAGTGAAACCACCTCAGCGCGCCTTGCCCGTCAGCACAACAACGCCAACATGCTCTCCCTCGGCGGTCGGATGATCGGTGAGGAGATGGGGTTTGATATTCTAGCGACTTTTCTTGCGACGCCATTTGAAGGCGGCCGCCATGAACGCCGGGTTGCCAAGATCGAGACGCTGTAACCGTTTCGAACAAGTGCTGCTCCGCCGCTATTGATGCCAGCGACGAGGTGCGGCGCTAATGTGACATGCAGTCATCAAAGTCATGACAATTCAAAGTTGATCAGGCGCTGTGCTGTCTTGCAGTCGTTGAACGTTAAGTTTATGACGAATGGACATTGAAAATTGTATGAGGCATCAGTCGCATGAGCTTCGTTGATGATTTTTTGCAAAACAAATCTGATGAAAAATCGACGCATGATGGTGTGCAGTTTAGTTTGATACGTGATATCGATGAATTGGCGCCAAAGTTCCTGACGACCAGAACTGTATTCTGGGGACTGTATTTTTTTAGTTTAATAATTAATCTGGTTGTTGGCTTCGCCCATAATTTCCGCGCGTCATATGATCTGTTAGCTGCCGATGAAGCTGAATATGTTCAATTGGCAAATGCGCTGCTGGACGGTTCCCTGATGGTCTCCGCTCGGCGCACGCTTGGGTTTCCGGTTATCCTGGCTGCGATATTTTCTATTTCGAAAAATATCGTTTTTCTGCAATGCGTTATAGCTGCGATTTACGCGTTCTCAGCCCCAATGCTGTTCATGGCAGTTCGCCGTCTCACGGGTGCGTTGGTGGCGGCCGCGATTGCGGGCGTGGCGTTGGCGCTTTGGCCGGCGAGTATTTTCCAAGGCGTGTCTGTCTTGAGTGAATCAGCGGCCTTGCCGATGTTTCTCGGCGTGCTGGCTTGGTTGCCCGCCGGATCGCGGTTGAGCGGCAAGGTCATGACCAATGCCCGCGCAGCGATCATCTCCGGGTTGATGCTTGGCGTCCTTACGCACGTACGTCCGATGTATTTGCTATTTTTACCGATACTGTTGATGATTATTGTCATTGAAGAGCGCCATATTTTTCTCGCCGCAAAGCGGTTCTCTCTGATCATGGTCGCCTACTTGGTGATTATCTTGCCATGGTCCGTCTATGTCAGCACCACATTCCATCGGCCGATCCTGCTGAGCAGCAATGGCGGGGAGACGCTGGCGGGCGGTCTGTCGCCAGTGCTGCTGGAGCCGCGGGACGATTATGTCACGGCAACCGGGCGGAGCACCTGGGTGGGCGCTGGAAAGTGGATATCGATCCAAGATAATGGGTATTTAACAAAGCAAGAACTGGCACTGCCTTACGAAGCACAGGATAAGTTGATGCGGGACCGTGCCCTGGCATGGATCTTCAGCAATCCTAAGCAGGCAATCTATATCGAGCTTTGCAAGCTGGGTTACATGTGGGGTGTGTATCCGATCACCAAGATGCATCCAGTTGAAATTATCGCGGGCAATATTCCGATCGTCGTCCTTTTGGTGTTTTCGATTGTGTCTCTGTTGGCGCGTCCTGTCCTTGCGTTGGCGTTGGCGCGGTTTTGGACGCAGGTGTTGTTCGTCAGCGCCGTTGGGCTGATTAGCTGGGGCAGTTGGCGCTTCCGCCAGCCCGCCGATGCCGCGCTTCTCGCGGTCGCAACACTCTCGGCGCTATCGATTGGGCATGTGCGGCAATTGGTTCGTAGGGCGTTGTTGGCCCTACGCTGATAGAGGCATCCATCGCAGCGGCTTGTTTCAGGTGATACGCATGTCCGGGATGCGTCTCCCGCGCCGGGCGTACGAAGATGACAATTTCGCGCAACTCTAAGCCCATGCTATGCGGGCGCATGATTTATGCATCTTCTCCACTGTTCAGCATGGCCTTGGTCGGTCCGATGATCGGTGTTGGGATGGGGATGGATATTTTGGCGAATTGCCTCGCCACGCCATTTGACGGCGGTTGCCATGGGCGCCGCGTTGCCAAGATCGAGACGGGAAACTGAACATGAACGAACTCTCCTCAGCCGCCAGCCTGCAACGTTTTTTCTCCGCCTCGCTGGTGGACGCTGACCCCGAACTCGCCGCCTCGATCGCGCATGAACTGCGTCGCCAGCAGGATGGTATCGAGTTGATCGCGTCTGAGAACATCGTCTCCGCCGCTGTGCTCGAAGCGCAGGGCTCGGTGCTGACCAACAAATACGCTGAGGGCTATCCGGGCCGCCGCTATTACGGCGGTTGCGTCTATGTGGACGTGGCTGAGCAACTGGCGATTGATCGCGCCAAGAAGCTGTTCGATTGCCAGTTCGCCAATGTGCAGCCGCATTCGGGTGCCAACGCCAACCAAGCAGTGTTTATGGCGCTGCTGCAACCGCGTGACACCATTCTCGGCATGAGCCTTGATGCTGGTGGGCATCTCACGCATGGCGCATCGGTCAACCAGTCCGGCAAGTGGTTTAATGCAGTGCAATACGGCGTGCGCGCCGAGGACGGTCTGCTCGATTACGACCAGCTTGAGGCGCTCGCGCGTGAGCACAAGCCGAAGCTGATCATCGCCGGTGGCTCTGCCTATGCTCGCGTTATCGATTTCGCTCGCATCCGCCGTGTTGCCGACGAAGTGGGCGCGTTGTTCATGGTTGATATGGCACATTTCGCGGGCCTCGTGGCCGGTGGTGCTTATCCGTCGCCGCTGCCGCACGCTCATGTGGTGACCACCACGACGCACAAAACCCTGCGCGGCCCGCGTGGCGGGATGATCCTGTCCAACGATGAAGCTTTGGGCAAAAAGATTAACTCGGCGGTGTTCCCTGGCCTGCAAGGCGGCCCGCTGATGCATGTGATCGCGGGCAAGGCGATTGCGTTCGGTGAGGCGTTGCGCCCAGAATTCCGCACCTACGCCAAGCAGGTGGTGGAGAACGCCCAGGCACTGGCGGAGACGCTGGTGGAAGGCGGGCTGAACATCATCACCGGCGGCACCGACAGCCATCTGATGCTGGTTGATCTGCGGCCGAAAAACGTGACCGGCAAGGCGTCCGAAGGTTCGCTCGAACGCGCGCATATGACGGCGAACAAGAACGCCATCCCGTTCGATCCGGCAAAGCCTGCCATCACCTCCGGCATCCGTCTCGGCACGCCTGCCGCAACTTCGCGTGGATTTGGCACCGAGGAATTCCGTCAGGTCGGTCGGATGATCGTGCGTGTGCTGGATGGGTTGTCGGTGTCCAATGATGGCAGCAACACGGCGATTGAGGCCGAGGTTGGGGAAGAAGTGCTCGCGCTGTGCGCTCGTTTCCCGATCTATCGCTGAGATAGACGATGCGTTGCCCGTTCTGCGGCCACGAAGATACCCAGGTCAAAGACAGCCGCCCGACTGAGGACGGTTCGGCGATCAGGCGTCGTCGTGCCTGCGCGGGCTGCGGGCAGCGGTTTTCCACTGTCGAGCGCGTGCAACTGCGCGAGATTATGGTGGTAAAAACCGATGGTCGGCGCGTGCTGTTCGATCGCGACAAGCTGGCCCGCTCGGTCCGCATCGCGCTGCGCAAACGGCCAGTTGACGATGAGCATATCGAACGCATCGTCAACGGCATCGTGCGCAAGCTTGAAGCTTCGGGCGAGGCCGATGTGGCCTCGGCAACGATTGGTGAGATTGTGATGGACACGCTCAAAGAGATCGATGCGGTGGCCTATGTCCGCTTCGCCATCCTTGCGGGGGGGTGCCGCTTGGCGTAAGTCTCGACCACGGCGAACCCGATAACGACGGCAATGAAGAACGCGAACCAGACCAATCCCATAGCGGTCTCCTAAGCTGAAACGCCGCCCAAAAGAGAAGAGAACCATTTCCCCATGACCTTGGCCTCATATCTG
>CAIZGT010000417.1 GCA_903932545.1 uncultured Rhodospirillales bacterium | reverse complement strand
CTGGCGCGTGATTGCGTGGCCTCCATCAAGCGTTGGGCGAAGCGGGACGCGTTTGGCGCGGCATTGATGACAGCGACCGACGATCTGAGCGCGCCGAATGATCGCACCATCGTCTTCCGCCTCAACAAACCCTTCCCGCTGCTGCCGGACGCGTTGGGCAAATCCCCCAGCTTCATGCCCGCGATGATGCCCGAGCGGCTGGCCAACACCGATTCGCTGGCCCAAGTGCAGGAGATGGTCGGCTCCGGCCCCTACAAATTCGTGCCTGGTGAGCGGGTGGCGGGCTCGAAAGTGGTCTATGCCCGCAACACCGCCTATGTGCCGCGCACCGGCGGCAAGACCGATTGGACCGCCGGGCCGAAGATTGCGCATTTCGACCGCGTGGAATGGACCACCATCCCCGACCCCGCCACCGCCTCCGCCGCGTTGCAATCTGGCGAGCAGGATTGGTGGGATTACGCCTCCGCCGATTTGCTGCCATTGCTGCGGCGCGCCAAGGGCGTGAAGGTTGCGGTGCAAGAGCCATCCGGCCAGTTGGCGATCATGCGGATGAACCATCTGCAGCCGCCGTTCAACAATCCAGCAATCCGGCGCGCGATTATCGGCGCGGTGGAGCAGGCCGATGTGATGCAGGCGGTGGTCGGCACCGATCCCAGCATGTGGA
Organism: uncultured Rhodospirillales bacterium; assembly: GCA_903932545.1. GTDB lineage: Bacteria > Pseudomonadota > Alphaproteobacteria > Acetobacterales > Acetobacteraceae > CAIQQQ01. The sequence continues at coordinate 3,246 of CAIZGT010000417.1, read as the reverse complement.
AAGACGGTGTGGGCGTGTTCTGCCCCGCCACCACCTTCGCCAGCACAGCCGGGATGGAGGCACTGACCGGCAAGCGCGATTTTGCCAAGGTGAAAGCGGATCTCAAGGCGGCTGGCTACAACGGCGAGAAAGTTGTGGTGCTGGTGGCCACCGATTTTCCGGTGATCAAGGCGATGTCGGATGTGGGTGCGGATTTTCTGCAAAAGGCCGGGATAAACGTGGAATACCAAGCGCTTGACTGGGGCACTGTGCTCAAGCGCCGCACCAGCAAAGACCCGGTGGCGCAGGGCGGTTGGAGCGTGTTTTTCACCGCCTTCGCCGGCACCGACCTGCTCAACCCGGCCGGCCACATCCCGCTGCGCGCGAATGGTGAGGCGGGCTGGTTCGGCTGGCCCACCAGCCCCGAGATCGAGCGTTTGCGCACCGCGTGGTTCGACGCGCCAGATGTGGCCACGCAAAAGAAGCTGTGTGAGGATTTGCAGCGTCAGGTGCTGACCGACGTGCCCTATGTGCCGCTCGGGCAATATCTACAGGCGACGGCGTATCGGGACAGTTTGGCGGGGGTGAACAACGGATTTGCGATGTTCTGGAACGTCCGCAGAGTTTGACCTTGGCATGATTATCGCTTTTTAAATTGGGCCATTGTCCGCACAGGAAACACTGCCATGATCAAGCGCCGCTCGCTTCTGTTCACTGCCGCGGCGTCGCTGGCGGCGCCGCAGATTGCGCGCGGCGCTGCGCGTTCGGTGCTCAAAGTGGTGCCGCAGTCGAACCTCACGGCGTTTGATCCGGTTTGGACCACAGCTCTGGTGACCCGCAATCACGGCTTCATGGTCTATGACATGCTTTACGGCATGGATGCCAATCTCAACCCGCAGCCGCAGATGGCGGCGGGGCATCTGATTGAGGATGACGGTCGCCGCATCACCATCACGCTGCGGCCTGGGCTGAAATTCCACGACAACACGCCGGTGCTGGCGCGCGATTGTGTGGCGAGCATCAAACGGTGGATGGCACGCAACCCCTATGGCCAAGTGCTCGCCACCCGCACCGATGCGCTGATGGCGCTAGATGACCAGCGGCTTGAGTTTCGCCTCAGCAAGCCGTTTGCGCTGCTGTTCAACGCGCTGTCTGCCATCGGCAATGCCTGTGTGATTATGCCGGAGCGGCTGGCCGCCACTGATCCGTATAAGCAGGTGACTGACACGACAGGCTCTGGCCCATTCCGCTTTTTGCCCGGTGAGTTCAATTCGGGCAGTTTGATGGTGTATGCGCGCCATGATGGCTACGTGCCGCGCAACGAAACGGTGAGCTTCACGGCTGGCGGCAAGCGAGCGCTGATGGAGCGCATCGAGTGGCACATCATCCCCGACGCCGCCACCGCGTCTGCTGCCATCCAAGCGGGCGAGATTGATTGGTTCGAGCAACCACCGCCGGAGATTCAAGCCCTGCTCAGCCGTCAGCGCGATTTGGTGGTGGAGAAAATCGATCAGCGCCCGTCGCCTTCGGTGCTTCGCTTCAACCATCTGCACGCACCGTTCAACAACAAGGCGGCGCGTCAGGCGCTGTTGCCCGCGATTGTGCAATCCGATTTCGTCGCTGCAATCCAGGGCGATGATCCGGCGAATTTCGTCCCGCTTGGTGCGTTCACGCCCGGCACGCCGATGGCGAGCATGGCAGGGATGGCAGCACTCACTGGCCCGCGCAGCCTGGAACGCGCCAAATCCCTGCTGAAAGACTGTGGCGCGCTGGAGACCCGGATGCGGCTGATTGGCCCCACCGACATCCTCGCCCCCTCTGCCCTGACGCAAGTGGCGGCGGGGCTGTTTCAGCAATTGGGCATGAACATGGACCTTGCTTTGTCGGATTGGGGCACGGTGATCCAGCGTCGCAATTCGCATGAGCCGGTGGAGAAGGGGGGCTGGTCGGCGTTTACCACCTCATTCGACCCGTTCGACTGGATGGACCCCGGCTCCCACCCCGTTCTGCGTGGCAATGGTGAAAAGGGTTGGTTCGGCTGGCCAACTGCGCCAGCGATAGAGACTCTGCGTGAGCAATGGTTCGACGCGCCCAATCTGGCCGAACAACAACGCATCGCCGCCGATTTGCAGCTTGCGGCACTGGATGAGGTGGTGATGATCCCGCTCGGCGGGTTTTATCGGCCAACCGCCCTGCGACGCGATCTTAAGGGGCGCGTGCCGGGCTTTATGATTTTCTACAATTTGGAGCGCGTGTAGGGCGCCCAGTTGGCCGGACGGGGAGCGCGCTTTGCTTCCCCATCCGGTGGTTATTGTCGCCGCTCACACCGTCTATGGTATCAGTTCCGACGGCGACGCATGCCGATCAGGCCTGCCAAGGCGGGGCTGAGCAACATCAACGTTGATGGCTCGGGAACATTGGCGACGAAGGAGAGATTGTCGGCAGCGCCGTTGTTGAAACCGGCATATACGGTTGCGGTCAGCGTGAATGTCATGCTGGTGGCGCCAACCGGGATGTAGCCGGTTGCACTCTCGAAAAGCATGCTGGTGGCGTTGCTGCGGTCTGCCGCCAGCACCGGCCCGATTGTGGTGGTGCCGAGCAGGTTGTTGCTGACGTCGTAAAAGGTTACGCTGAACGTATCGCTGTCGTTTTGGCTGTAGTATCCGCCCAGCCAGCCGGAGAGCGTGAAATTAACCTGCCCCGCATTGATGGCAGTCGTCACGTTCAGCACACTCAAAGTTTGGGTGAGCGCTGAATTTGTGGTGCCACCACCGACGAAATACAGCGCGCCACGGTTCGATGGGCCGGGCGTGTTAGGGTTCAGGTTTGAGCTGGCCGTGGTGCCCGTTCCGCCATCCACATAACGTTCGGCCACTGGGCTGCCACTGGCAACGGTCCAGCCCGGCGTGGTGAAGATTTGAAATCCCGAACTTGTTGAAACATAGGTGCCGGATTCGGCATCGCCATTGACGACTGCGTTGCTGCCAAAGCTCAAATCAGCGCGGGCAGGAGACGCCAGGAGAACCGCGCCCAACAGTGCCGCGCACGAAACGCGCAACATCAGCATCGAGCTTTCCAGTTTAGAAGTTTTACGCTGCGACGTCGGTAAATGATCCAATATCAACATTGTAGAGTCCTGGTTATAAGAGCGCGAAATATGTGCATCAGTTTTTTTGGGCTTAATTAACGTGACAACATTGCTAGAAATAAATAAACTATTTATTTCTAGCATTTATATTGTACATATCAAGTCAAAATGGCTGATTT
>CAIZGT010000416.1 GCA_903932545.1 uncultured Rhodospirillales bacterium | reverse complement strand
GGGGGGGCCGGGGGGGGGCCACAATTTACCAAATACATTGATAACCTTTTTCCAATAAAAAATCAGAATGTTATGCAGGCGTTCGGATGTTTTTGGAGTCGAAGCACACGATGGTGTGCAATCGGCTGTCACCATACGTTTCATTTTGATCGATGCCGGTTGACGTATGACGGGTGTATGCAGTGGCCCAAACATATCGGCTGTCGTATTCGTCAGGAGTATCGCCTTGTTTCCTCATATTTCATCCCAACTTCGCCGGATCTCGCTGATCGCAGGCGCGGTGTTGGCCGCTGGTGGCGTGGCGATGGCACAGATGCGGCCGCCGATGGGTGGGCCGATGGAGCAAGGCGTCGGTTTCCCGCCGTTCAACGCGTTCGATCCGGCGCAACTGCCGGAGTTCAAAGGCAAAGTTGCGCAATACACCCTCACGCCGCGCGGCATGGTGGACGGGATTATTCTGGCAGACGGCACCGAGGTGAAGGTTTCACCCTGGCTCTCGGCGCAACTGACCTTCAGCATCAAGCCTGGCGATCAGGTGGTTATCCACGGTCTGAAAGCCCGCAACGATGCGATGATTGTTGCTGTCACCATCGCAAATCCGGCCAATGGCGCGGTGATTGGTGGGCAACCGCCGCACCCTCGTCCGGGTGACAAGCCCACAATGCAGGTGAGCGGCAAGGTGCGCGCCGTGCTGCACAACATCCGTGGTGATGTGAACGGGGCGTTGCTGGAGGATGGCACAACGCTACGGCTTGCGCCGCCGACCGCTGCGAAATTCTCCGATTTGTTCAAACCCGGTGCAGCAATTGTGGCGAACGGCTTCGGCACGAGCAACGCACTTGGCAAGTCGGTGTTTGTGGTCGAGATCGGTGCCAGCGAAGATCACCTGACGCGGGTGATGCAGCCGCCACATGATGGCGAGCATCACGGCGAGGGTATGATGCACCCGCCAAAGCCTTAAGCCCCGCACAAGCCTTGGGGCGGACAACACTGCATGTGTGTCCGCCCATCTGGCTTACACGCCCATTTGGCGTGCCAGATCCTCGATATCCTGCGCCACCACATCCCACTCGCCCTCAGCGCGCAGATCTTTTGTCTGGCTCGGGCCGTATTCGGTTGGCCGGGCAAAGAAGCCGGTTTTCATTCCCAGCGCCCGCGCCGCCGCGAGATCGTAATTATGGGCGGCGGCCATCATCACCGCTCCCGGGGCAAAGCCCAGCATCGCGCAGGCACCGAGATAAACCTGTGGGTCGGGTTTGTAGGCGCGGGGGATTTCCGAGCCGAACACCATATCCCACGGCAGACCGGCGAATTTCGCCAAATTGACCAGCAGCGCCACATTGCCGTTGGACAGTGGCGCGATGATGTAGCGCGATTTCAGCCGCGTCAGACCGGGAACCGCATCGGCCCAGCCGTGCAGGCGGTGCCAGGCCTTGGTCAGATGCACCAGATCGTCCTCAGACAATCCGGCGATACCGAACTTCGCCGCGAGTGTCTCCAGCGAGGAGCGATGCAGTTCGTCCAAGATGGTCCAGGGCAGCGCGCCGCTGCGCACCCGATCCATCGATGGCTTGTAAGCGCCGCGCCATTCATCAACGAACGCCGTCCAATCGACCGCAAGGCCGCGCTGTGCGCCAAACTCGGACAATTCGGTGATAAGGCTGCCGCGCCAATCCACCACAGAGCCGAATGTATCGAAGAAAATCGCTTTAACGCCCTGCATGGTCTGGCCCTTTTCGCACATTTCCCCCGCATGCCTTGTGCCCGTTGCCAACTGATTGGGCAATGCGGAACGCGTCATGGCGCGGCGTTCGGCGGCGGGCTGGTGCTGGCTGGGAACAGGTCGAAGAACCGCCGCAAAAAGCCTGGGGTCAGCGCCGAGAGCGGGTTCACCGCAACCGCTGGGTCGTCCAGATTGCCGCGAATGCTGAACCCCAAGGCCAACAATCCGCCCTCAGTCTCGGGGCTGAACAGCTTTCCCACCAGCGGCAGCCGACCAAGCAGCGAGTTGAAAAAATACAGCGGGATCACCGTGCCCTCGATCTGTGCCGCCTTGGAGTTGAGGTCGATCTGCCCCTTGGCGGTAAAGCCGAGCGAGGCCGAGACCGCGCGGGCGTCGTTCAAGGTGAGCGTGTCGGTCGTCAGCTCAAACGGCGCGGTCAGTCGCGTCAATGCCAGCCCCGAGACTGAGGGCGGATTGTTGGCCTTGGGGTTCAGCATTCGCGGCAATCTGGACGACCCAGC
>CAIZGT010000415.1 GCA_903932545.1 uncultured Rhodospirillales bacterium | reverse complement strand
GGCCAAATGCAGGGGCGCTTTGCGCTCTGCGGCCTGTCGATGGGCGGCTATGTGGCGCAGGCCATAATGCGCATCGCGCCAGAGCGGGTGGCGCGGTTGGCATTGTTTGACACCTCAGCGCGGGCGGACACACCAGAACAAAGCAGGCGCAGGCGGGGGCTGATGGCACTGACGCGCGGCAATCGGTTTCGTGGGGTGACGCCCAAGTTATTGCCACAACTCGTGCATCCGGACCGGCTGAGCGATCAGGCGCTGTGCCAGGATGTGCTGGATATGGCCGAGCGTGTGGGGCGCGACGCGTTTTTGCGCCAGCAACAGGCGATACTGACGCGCCCGGACTCCCGGCCCGATCTGCCCGCCATTGCGGTGCCGACGCTGGTGGCGGTGGGGGCTGCGGATATCCTCACGCCAGCCGAATTGTCGCAAGAGATGGCGGCGCTGATCCCCGGCGCACGGCTGGTGGTGCTGCCCGATTGCGCGCATCTGCCGACGATGGAGCGGCCGGATAACGCAAATGAAATACTTCGAGACTGGATGCAGCAAGACTGAGGGCGTTATAACACTGTCCGCGTTAAGCGCAGTTTTGGAGCATTTTCATGCGTAAGTTGCTGATCGGTGCCACCGCGATTGTCGTGGCTTCCGGTATTGCGCTGCTGCCGGGCGTGGCCAACGCTTGGTGGCGTGGTGGGTATTACGGGCCGGGCGTGATTTTCGTTGCCCCGCCGCCGGTGTATTACGCTCCGCCGGTGATCTATGCGCCGCCACCGGTTTATGCGCCGCCGATGGCCGGGGGTACCTGTTATGCCGGGGCGTATATCTGCCCACTTGAGCAAGCGACTCCGGTGGGCGGTGGTTGCTCTTGCCCGACCAACCAAGGGCGCGCTTATGGGCGGGCGCGATAGGTTGGTTTCGCTAGGCTGTTCCCGGTAACGGCGATGAGGTTTGTGAGGCTTTCCGCTTACGCTTCGGCTGCAACGCCAGATAAATCACCGGCGTGGTGTATAGCGTCAACGCTTGGCTCACCAGCAAGCCGCCGACAATGGCAATGCCCAACGGCTTGCGCAGTTCCGAGCCCACGCCGAATGACAGCGCGAGTGGTAGCGCGCCCAGCACGGCTGCCACCGTCGTCATAATGATCGGCCGGAAACGTTCCAAACACGCCGCATGGATTGCCTCAGCCGGGGTTTTGCCGTGCTTGCGCTCCTCCTCCAATGCGAAATCCACCAGCATGATGGCATTTTTCTTCACAATGCCCATCAGCAGCATGATGCCGATAATGCCCATGATCGACAGATCGGTGTTCGTCACCAACAGCGCCAGCAGCGCGCCCAAGCCTGCCGAGGGCAGGGTGGAGATGATGGTCAGCGGCTGGCGCAAACTCTCGTAGAGCACGCCGAGCACGATATAGATCGTCAGGAATGCCGCCCCGATCAGGAACGGCTGTGATTTCAGGCTATCTGTGAGGAACCGCGCATTACCGCCAAAATTGGTTTGAATGCTCTCCGGCATTCCCAATTCCGCCGCCGCCTGCTTCACAGCGTCCAAGGTCGGGCCGAGCGGTGCGTCTGGCGGCGTGCCGAAGTAGATTGTCGCCGCCGGGAATTGGCCCTGATGGTTCACCGAGAGCGGGGCAGTGCCCATTTGCGTTTTCACCACCGCGCGCAACGGCACCAGCGCGCCGCTTTTGCTTGGCACTTTCAGCGTGTCCAACGCCGCCTGATCACGTTGCAGCCGAGGCAGTGTTTCTTCCACCACGCGATACTGATTACGCTCAGTGTAGATGATCGAGATCTGGCGCTGGGCGAAGGCGTTGTTGAGCGCGTTGTCGATCGCAGATACCGACACGCCGAGGCGCGATGCCGCCGCACGGTCGATCACCACATTATCTTGCGGTGCGGTGCGATCCTGATTGCTGGTCACGTCCAGCACAATGGGCATCGTCCGCAATTTCGCTTCCAGCTTCTGCGTCCATAGCCGCAACTCCGCCAAATCCTGATCCAGAAGCACGAATTGGTTGGTCGAGCCACCATTGTTGCCGCCACCGCGCAAATCCTGCGCCGAGTATAAATAGGTCTCGATCCCTGGAATCGCCGCAAGCTTTGGCCGCAGCCGGGCAATCACCGTCTCGGTGTTGTCGTGGCGCTCCTCCGGTGGCTTCATGCCGATGGTGAGTTGGCCGCGATTGAGCGAGGCCCAGCCCTGCGACACGCCGATGGTGGAGCCCACGCCCGCAATCGCCGGGTCCGCGCGGATGATATCCACCACCCGCGCCTCTAGCGCCTTCATCGCGGCGAATGAGATATCGGGGTCCGCCACTGTGGTGCCTTCGATCAGCCCGGTATCCTGCGTCGGCAACAGCCCTTTCGGCACCACGGTGTAGAGCCAAATCGTGGCGACGATGGTGGCGAAGGTGGCGAACAGCATCAGTCGGTTGTGGCGTAAACCCCAGCCCAGCGTGCCTGCATAGAATTGCGCCAGGGCGTGAAACTGTCGTTCAAATGCCCCGTCAATCTTCGACCACCACGTGATGCGCGGCGGAGTGTTATGGAAGAACTGCCCGCAAAGCATCGGCGTCAGCGTGAGCGAGACCAGTGCCGAGATGGCGATGGACATTGTCAGCGTGGTGGCAAATTCATGCAGCAATCGCCCCAGAATGCCGCCCATAAACAGCAGCGGGATAAACACCGCCACCAGCGAGACGCTGATCGACATCACGGTGAAGCTGATCTGCTTGGCGCCCGCAAAAGCCGCCTCCATCCGCCCCATGCCGCGTTCGCGCAGGCGGATGATGTTCTCGATCATCACGATGGCATCATCCACCACGAAGCCCACCGAGATCGTCACCGCCATCAGTGAGAAATTGTCGAGTGCAAAGCCCTCGAAATACATCGCCGTGAGCGTGCCCGCGATAGAGAGCGGCACCGTGACGCCAGCCGCAATCGTTGGCATCGCGCGGCGCATAAACAGCAGCACCACGAGCAGAACGAGGGCGATGGTGATGCCGAGCGTGATCTGAATATCCGCCACGCTGGCGCGGATGGTGCCGGTCCGATCAGACAAGATCGTCACGCTAATCCCGGGCGGCATCCAGGCTTGCAGCATCGGCAGGATTTTGCGCAGCCGGTCCACCGTGTCGATCACGTTGGCGTCCACAGTTTTGGAGATGTTGAGCAGAATGGCGGGCTTGTCACCGAGGGAGGCAGCAAGGCGCACATTGGCCACACCGTCCAGCACCCGGGCCACGTCCTTCAGTCGCACACTGGCCCCGTTGGCGGATTTCAGCAGCAGATCTCCATATTCAGGAGCGCGGCGCATCTGGTTGTTGAGCTGGATTGTCTCCGACCCTTCAGCGCCCTGAAAACTGCCAAGCGCGCCATTAGTGTTGGCAGCGCGAATGGCGGTGAACACGTCTTGGCTCGAAAGCCCTGCCGCCTGCAACGCCGCCGGATCAAGCTGCACCCGCACCGCTGGCGTCTCCGCCCCGTTCACCTGTACCTGCGCCACGCCCTCAACCTGGCGCAGCCGTTGTCCCAGGATCGAATCCGCCGCGTCATACACCG
>CAIZGT010000414.1 GCA_903932545.1 uncultured Rhodospirillales bacterium | reverse complement strand
GAAAAGCTCATTAGATTTAAATCTGCAAGATTTAATATACTTAGTAGTTTATATGCCTATAGTGTCCATATTTTGGATTTTTAAGCTATTCAGGTGTCATAGATCACCTGCATGCCGTCATAGCCGAACACCGCCATGAAGTTCGGGCGCATGCCGTTGTTCGCCGCTTTGAATTCGCTCACGAACTTGGCGTTCACCGCGCCCGGATGGCTCGCCGAATACGGCCCGGTTGTCACCACGCCCAGCGTGACATCACCCATCGCGTTCAGCTGGTCATCATCCGTCACGTCGCCGGTGGCGATCAGCTTAATGCCGGATTTATCCAGGCCGCGCTCAACGAATTGCTTCATAAACACTGCGCCGAAGCCGGACGGGGTGAACACGAACACCGCGTCCGGCTTGTCATCGGCCATACGCTGCAGGAACGGCGCGAAATCGGGGTTGGCGAGCGGCACGCGCAGATTGGCGTCGATCGTGCCGCCACCTGCGGTGAAATTCTTGTTGAACCAGCCCTCGGCATCCACGCCCGGACCATAATCGGCCACCAGCGTCACTACCTTCTTGATCCCATTCTGCGCCGCCCAAGTCCCCATGGTGGACGCCACCTGCGGAATCACCTGCGCGCTGCGCACGATGAATGGGGATTTCTCGGTGATGATCGACGTTGCCGCCGCCATCACAATCATCGGCACCTTCGCCTGCGTGGCGAGCGGGGCAACCGAGAGCGCGAGCGGGGTGAGGCCAAAGCCTGCAATCGCGTCCACATGATCCTTCACGATCAGTTCCTGCACCATCCGCTTGGTGGTGTCCGGCACGCCCGCGTCATCACGCAGGATCACTTCGATCTTGCGGCCCGCAACCACATCGCCGTGGGTTTTGACGAACAGGTTCACGGCCGCATCGATCTGCTTGCCGGTGGATTGCGAGGGGCCGGTCATTGGCAGCACGAGGCCGATTTTGAATGGGGTTTGCGCCAAGGCAGCGGTGGTGGCAGCGCCCGCCATCAACAGCGAGGTGGCGGCGAGCAGAAAGGTTTTGCGAAGTGACATCATATTCCTGTGTTTCCCTGCATTTTCGTTCGATGACGAGGCTTCGGCGAAGTGGCTTGTTCACTCCGCCGCGCGTGCGATTATGCTACGTTGTTCGAGCAAAGCATCCAACATGGCATCGAGATCGTTTCCAGCCAGCACGTCTTTTGTAAGAAGCTTGCCTTGCTGCGCCGCCAGCGCCTGCCGCTCGGCGATGGCAGGTGACATGATAGCGGGGATGCCCGCCTCGCGCACCGTGACAGCCACTTCCAGCACTTCTTCTGAGCGGCGCTTGCCGTGGATCAGCGCGCGGCTGATCACATAGCGCGCCAGATCGCGCCACGCTGGATGCGGCAAGGTATCACCCAGGCTCGCCAGCACTTCTTTCTCCACCCCATAATGCCGTGCCGTCTGCAGGCATTCGGTGGTGAGCGCCTCCAGCCCCTTGATCATGATCGAGCGGCACATCTTCACCGAGGATGCGCCCCCGATCTCGGCGGAGAACACTTTCAGATCCATGCCCAGCCCTTTGGCATGAGCGATGAAGTCGGCAGCGTGCGCCCCACCTAGCCACATCGGTGAGGCGAGGCCTTTGGGCGGCACGGAGGTCATCACTGCCGCTTCGACATATCGCCCACCAGCGGCTTCGACGGCGGCAGCGGTTTTCTGCTTGGTGCCGGGGGAAACCGAGTTCACGTCCAGCACGAACGGGCTGTGCGCAAGGCCAGACAGAGTTGCTTCAAGGGCGGCGAAGGCGGAACCGGCGGTGACGGATGAAATCACCAAATCAGCGCCTTGCACCGCTTCGGAGGCAGAGGCCGCGAAGATAACGCCGTCTGCTGGCGGGACGGTGATCGCATCATAAGCGGTGATCTTGGCCACGCCCTTGGCGCGCAGATCGCGGGCAAAGATACGACCGACTTCGCCGAAGCCGATGATAGCGATGTGATTGAACATGGTGATCCCCATTACGGCCAAACCCGCCCCGGCACATACACAAATCCATCCATCAACCGCCGGATATAATTATAGCAAAATTATCCAAAAATCTAGAAAG
>CAIZGT010000413.1 GCA_903932545.1 uncultured Rhodospirillales bacterium | reverse complement strand
CGGCCGAGACTTACAAGCCGCGAGAGCAAGCCAGCGCAACACTTGAGGAACTGCTTGAGGCGGCCGGCCGCGTCGAGCGGGGCGAGCCAATTCCAACCGGCTTAGATCGCGCGTTGTTTCACGGGAGCTCGATCGGCGGGGCGCGGCCGAAGGCGCTGATCGGGGATGGTCAGGACAAGTTCATCGCCAAGTTCTCGGCGGCAAACGACACCTACGCCGTGGTGAAGGCCGAGTTCGTAGCCATGCGGCTAGCCGCCCGGGTCGGCCTAAACGTGGCGGCGGTCCAGTTGGCGCAGGCGGCAGGCAAGGATGTGCTTTTGGTGAAGCGCTTCGATCGCACGCGGGTTAAGGGTGGCTGGACACGCCACGCGGTCGTGTCGGCCCTAACCATGTTCGGGCTGGATGAGATGCAGGCGCGATACGCCAGTTATGGCGAACTAGCTGACCTTATCCGCGCCCAGTTCTCGAATCCAAAGGACACCCTGCACGAGATGTTCGCGCGCATGGTGTTCAATGTATTGGTCGGCAACAACGACGACCATGCGCGCAACCATGCCGCCTTCTGGGGCGGTGAGCGGCTAACCCTGACGCCGGCCTACGACATCTGCCCGCAGGCGCGCACGGGACGAGAGGTCAACCAGGCGATGTTGATCGACGGAGACGATCGGCGCAGCAGGCTGGAGACATGCCGCAACACGGCGGCGCGGTTCCTGCTCAACGACACCCAGGCCCGCAGGATCATTGATGGCCAGATCGCAGTAATTCGAGATGGCTGGGACGCTGTCTGCGATGAGGCTGGCATGAGTACCGTGGACCGGGCTTTCCTATGGGAGCGGCAGTTTTTGAACGCCTACGCATTGGAGGGCTATTAGGTTGTGCTTAGAAAATGGCTCCGCTGTTCAATTACGATTATCAATCGATGATTCCGTCGCCGCTGAGATCCAAATGAGATAAGCTCAGCCACCTCGACTTTCTGCTGCCATCACCTGTTGGACCGCAGCTTCCAGTTGCGCCACCTCCGCATCTGTAAGCTCAGCGAACTGCGAACGCTTCCCGCCGGACAGCCGCCCGCCGTTCTGCATACACAGTCGATGGGGCTGCCAATCCGGCGGCCGTGGCACCAAGCAGAACGCGTCTCGTGAGCATGATTATCTCCTTCGATCGGCCCAAAGCGGATGAGTCCAATCTCAGCCCTCGCCTAATCGCGAAGAGTGAAATTGTTCGTGTGCATATAATCGGCCAGCCGTCGGACGTGCTATCAAGGCATAATCAATCCGCCGCATCGAGGCGGTGCTCAGTTCACAACGGGCGCGCCACCTCGGCGAGACGATGCCGCGCGGCGGGATGGCGCGCCGGCAGCCGCGCATCGCCCGTCAGCTTCTGACGCAGCGGTCCCTCGCCATATTCGGTTTTAAACACACCGCGACGCTGCAATTCCGGCACCAGCAGATCCACAATCGCCTCCAAATTCTCCGGCACCACCAGCCTCGCCAGATTGAAGCCATCGATGTCGGTCTGTGCCACCCAGTCCTGCAACTCATCGGCCACGCTCTGGGCTGAGCCCACGATAAACGCGCCGCGCCCACCGACCGGGCCGAAGCCGATCAGGTCGCGCACTGTCCATGTGCGATCCGGGCTGCGGGTGGTGATCGCCTCGATCAGAGATTGCATGGCGCGGCCTTGCAGATGTCGGATCGGCTCGTCGAGGTCGTATTGTGCCAGATCAATCCCCGACCAACCGGAGATCAAAGCAAGCGCGCCTTGTGGGTCAATCCAGTGTGCGTATTCGTCCAGCAGAGCCTGCGCGGCTTCATCGGTTTCGGCGACGATCACAGTGGCACCAAGGAACACCTTCACGTCATCGGCATGCCGCCCGCGCGCCACGGAGCGCGCGCGGATATCCCGAACCGTCTCGGAGACAATCGCTTTGGTATGACCGTTGATGAACACCGCCTCAGCATGCCCTGCGGCGAAGTTG
>CAIZGT010000412.1 GCA_903932545.1 uncultured Rhodospirillales bacterium | reverse complement strand
TCTCGTTGATCCGCTGTCTTTCAACTATCAGACCTACGGCTACAAGGAGCGATTCAGCTATCTCGACTATGGCAAGCTGCGCTCGATCTCCTATCAAGATCCGGTGATCTCGGCGATCATCCAAACCCGTATCAATCAAGTCGCCGCCTTCTCCATCCCTCAAGTGGACAAGTACGACATCGGTTTCAAGATCCAACAGCGCGAGAAGAAGAAGCACGGTTATCCTCGCCAACGCGCGGATGCTGGGGGCCAGCCGGTCGCAATTGCTGCGCACGGTCTATATCCCGTCTGCCACAAGCTGGGTGTTCTCCAGCCTGCACACCTCGGTCGGCATGGCGTTCGTGGGGGCCGTGGTGGGCGAATATCTCGGCTCTGCGCGCGGCGTGGGTTACCTGATTCTGCAGGCCGAATCGAATTTCGACGTAAACGCCGTGTTCGCTGGCATTCTGGTTCTGACGGTGTTCGCCCTGTTGTTGGACACTGCGGTCAGCTTGGTGGAACGCCGCCTGCACACTGTCTCGCCGGGCTGACTATGCACGCAGTGGGCTGTTTGAGCGTAATGCCGTGCGGCTCAGCGCGAACCACCGATGCGTTCGCAAGCCCGGTGGCGGAGAGGGTGGGATTCGAACCCACGGTACCATTGCTGGTACAACGGTTTTCGAGACCGTCACAATCGGCCACTCTGTCACCTCTCCGTGGCCCGGGGAGCGCGTTATAGACACGGTGATCACACGATGCAACGCTGCTTCGTCACAGAATATGCGCAATCCGATTGACTCAGGGGGCGGGGCAGCTATAACCCCCACCTCCCATTGCCCCGTTCGCAGTCCGCACAGCGGTCCGCGCCCCGAGGCCTTGCCCCTTTTGTCTCTTAGCCTCGTTCAGGACGCCCAAACGATGTTCGCAGTGATCCGCACCGGCGGAAAACAATACCGCGTCAGCCAGAATGACGTGTTGAAGGTTGAACGGCTTGATGTTGAAGCCGGTGCAATCGTCACCTTCACCGACGTGCTGGCCGTGGGCAGCGAAGGCAAGCTCACCCTTGGTGCGCCTGTTATTGCTGGCGCCTCCGTCACCGCTGAGGTGATTGCGCAAGATCGCCTGGACACGGTGATTATCTTCAAGAAGCGTCGTCGTCAGAATTCGCGTCGCAAGAACGGCCATCGCCAGCAAATCACTGTGCTGCGCGTGTCGTCCATCGCTGCGGCCTGATAGGAGAACCCGGAAATGGCACATAAAAAAGCTGGCGGTTCATCGCGCAACGGTCGCGATACAGAGGGCCGTCGCCTCGGTGTGAAGAAGTTTGGTGGCCAAGAGGTCATCGCAGGCAACATCATCATTCGGCAACGCGGCACAGCCGTGAAGCCGGGTGTAAATGTTGGTCTCGGCAAGGATCACACCATCTTCGCGCTCGTCGATGGTCACGTAAAGTTCGCCAAGCGCTCTGATGACCGCGTCACGGTCTCGGTTGTGCCGATGGCTGTTGCCGCCGAGTAATCGCGGCTTCCTTGCCATATCTGACAAGGGGTCGGCGCAAGTCGGCCCCTTTTCGTGTTTTCACCTCCCGTTTCCGCGTCCCGTTAGGCACCCATTGCGATGAAATTCCTCGACCAAGCCAAGATCTATTGCCGCTCCGGCGATGGCGGGGATGGGGTGATTGCATTCCGGCGCGAGCGGTTCATCGAATATGGCGGCCCAGATGGCGGCAATGGTGGGCGTGGCGGGCATATTGAGTTTGTGGCGGTTCAGAACCTGAACACGCTGATCGATTTCCGTTACACGCAACATTTCCGCGCGCGCAAAGGTGGCAACGGCGCGGGCTCTGATCGCACCGGGGCGGCGGCAGAGGATGTGATAATCTCTGTGCCGATCGGCACGCAGATCATGGCAGATGATCAGGAGACGGTGCTGGCCGATCTCGATGAGCCCGGCAAGCGCGTGCGGCTGCTGCGTGGCGGCGATGGCGGGCACGGCAATGCGCATTTCAAAAGCTCCACCAACCGCGCCCCGCGCCATGCCGATGTTGGCTGGCCGGGTGAGGAGCGTTGGATTTGGCTGCGGCTGAAACTCATCGCCGATGCCGGGCTGGTCGGCTTGCCCAATGCCGGGAAATCAACGTTCCTCTCGGTGGTCTCCGCCGCCAAGCCGAAAATTGCCGATTACCCGTTCACCACGCTGCACCCGCAGCTTGGCGTGGTGCGGCTTTCGATGACGCAGGAATTCGTGCTGGCCGATATTCCCGGCCTGATCGAAGGCGCGCATGAGGGCCAAGGGCTGGGAGATCGCTTCCTCGGCCATGTCGAGCGTTGCGCGGTGCTGCTGCATCTGATCGATGGTGCGGCGGGCAAGGTGGTG
>CAIZGT010000411.1 GCA_903932545.1 uncultured Rhodospirillales bacterium | reverse complement strand
CCCCCACCACCGCCCCAAGTGGCGGCAGTCCGATGGCACTCAGCTTCGGCGCCGGGGTGATTTATCTGGTCGACACCTATCAGATCGGTGCCGAATTGCTTATCCCCGGCAACAATGCGGCGGGAAAAAACATCGGCTACACCTTGCAGGTGCACATTTTTCTGGACGACATCCTGCCGAACTCGCTCGGCCGACCGTTGTTCCGGTGAAGCAATTTCTACTTGTCATGGCACTTGCGGCACTCTCGCCGCAAGCTGCCATCGCCCATGCGATGCTGCTGCAAGCCAGCCCCGCCGTGGGATCAACCGCGTCCGTGCCCCCCACACAACTGGAGTTGCATTTCTCAGAAGGTGTAGAGCCGAGCTTCACCAGCGTGGAAGTGGCGGACAGCAATGGCGGGCGCTACGATGCGACCGGCCTGCACACCGCAAGCGGCGACGCAGCAACCTTGCTGGTGCCGTTGCGCCAGCTCGGCGCCGGCACCTACACCGTGATCTGGCACGCCACTTCGGTCGATACCCACAAAACCCAAGGCCATTTCAGCTTCAGCGTCTCGCCTTAAGGCTGAGGGCCTACCCCCCGGTGACGCTCATATGCCGCGCCACCGATGGGGCGTCCGCGCGACGATCGATGATGAAATCATGCCCCTTCGGCTTGCGGGTCAGCGCCTCACGGATGGCTGTATCCAGTTCGGCATCGCTCGCGCCGCTGCGCAGCAATGGGCGGAACTCAGCCTTGTCGTCTTGGCCGAGGCAAAGATAGAGCGTGCCGGTGCAGGTCAGCCGCACACGATTGCAGCTCTCGCAGAAATTATGCGTCATCGGCGTGATGAAACCGATACGCTGGCCAGTTTCCGCCACGGTAAAATAACGTGCAGGCCCTCCGGTTTGGTAATCACTGTCCTCAAGCGTCCAGTTTTTGCGAAGTTGCGCGCGCACGTGCGACAGCGGCAAATACTGGTCCACCCGCTGACCGTCGATGACCCCAAGCGGCATCGTCTCGATCAGGCACAAATCAAACCCGTGCTGGCCACACCACGCCACCATCGCGTCGAACTCGTCATCATTCACGCCCTTGAGCGCCACCGCGTTGATCTTTATCGCAAGCCCAGCCTCCTTGGCTGCGAAAATCCCGTCTAGCGTCTTGTCGAGCTTTCCCCAGCGGGTGATCTCGGCAAACTTGGCAGCGTCCAGCGTGTCCAGGCTCACATTCACCCGCCGCACCCCAGACGCCGCCAAATCCCTGGCGAAGCGCGGCAATTGGGAGCCATTCGTGGTAAGCGTGAGTTCGTCCAGCCCACGCCCAAGGCGCGCGCCCACGCTTCCAAACAGCTTCATCACGTCGCGGCGCACCAGCGGTTCTCCGCCGGTGATGCGGATTTTGTTCGTACCAAGACGGATAAACGCGGCACAGAGCCGGTCCATCTCCTCCAAGGTTAGAAGCTCCGGCTTGGGCAGGAAATTCATGTCTTCGGACATGCAATAGACGCAGCGGAAATCGCAGCGGTCTGTCACCGAAACGCGCAGATAGGAGATGGTGCGGCCGAACGGATCGATCATGGTAAGGGCGTTTTTCCTTTGGTCTTATCTTGGCGGTTGTGGTTCCCGCTACAAGCCACGTCAGTCGATAACTGATAGGCTGATCGCGCGCGCATTTATCAAAACTTTACCCGCATGCTCGAAATTCACCGTCACCCGACTGCCAACCACCGACTGAATTTGCCCATCCCCCCAATCCGGCCGATCCGGGTGCCGCACCCGCTGGCCTGGCTCCAGACCAGCAAAGAAATGCAGGTCTGAGCTTGAAGAATATGAATGGTCTGCTGTCATCACGAGCTTTCCGTTTCAGCGCAGTGGCCAACACATGGCACGATTGAGTCTGCGGCACTCTTTCATCCACCAAGACACCGCAAGGAACCTAACGTGACACAGACCCCAGGCAGCGACCAGATCTCTGCACATTTCGCAGTCTCCGGCATACCGCGCAACCAAGGTTTGGCCTTGGCACAAATGCTGTCTGCCCGGCTCAGCCACGATCTTGCGGGGCTGGTCGGCAGCCTCGTCGGCACGTTGGAGTTGGCCAACTCCGATCCGGAAGCCTTCGCGATGGCGCAAGAAACCGCGCTGGCTCTGAATGGCCGCCTCAAGCTCCTGCGCGCGGCCTTTGGCGCCGCAGAGCAAAATCTCTCTTTTGCAGAAATTGCGGAATTGCTGCGCGCCTTGCCCGTAAGCCGCCGGGTATCGCTCAACTTGACGCATATGCCGCCCTCGCGCGTCTGGCGCGCCACTGAGGCCAGATTGCTGCTGTGCGTCACGATGCTGGCGGTAGAGAGCCTGGCCGGAGAAGGCGAGGTTTTGATGCAGCGTGCTGAGGACGGCACGGTGTTGTTGGCCGCAATCGGCCCGCGCGCGATTTGGCCCGCCGGGTTTGTCAGCTTTCTCACCGACCCGGCAACCGCCCTAGAGCATGCCACCGATCAAGGGCCGCGCGGCATTTTGGCACCGCTTGTCGCCTTGCTCGCCGAGGCGGCCGGGGCGCGTATCGCCATCCTAATCGGCCCGCACAGCGAGACGGCTCCGCCTTTGATCATCACATTTGCCGGATAATCCGCGGCGGTCTTTACGATTTATTCGCGTCCTGCGCGCAGATTGGCTCCATCGCTATCGGCAGCGCGGCATTTGAGCCGGGCCGCACAACCAAGGCATGGGCCACCTGATGGATGATCTGCTGACGGATTTTCTCACCGAAACAAACGAAAGTCTGGCCGAGGCCGACCTCGCTTTGGTCAAACTGGAACAAAAGCCGAATGATGCAGCCACCTTGGCGCTGATCTTTCGGCTGGTTCATACCATCAAGGGCACCTGCGGCTTCCTCGCGCTCAGTCGCCTCGAAAAAGTGGCCCACGCGGCAGAAAACGTGCTCGGCAAGGTCCGTGACGGCGCCTTGTCGGTCTCCCCTGATTTGATCACCGCAATTCTGTCGGCGATTGATCGGATCAAACTGATCGTGGCCGGGCTTGAGTCCAACGGCGCAGAGCCATCTGGTGACGATCGGCAGCTAATCTCAGATTTGGACGCCATCTTTGAGGGCCGCAAGGCCGCCTCTCCCCCGATTGCAGCAACTCCACCAGCCGCCTCTCCTCCGGCCAAAGCGTCGAAGTCCAAAACCCGCAAGCCTGAGCCCGCCATAGCCAGGCCGGACAACGCCGAACTCGCAGCAGATGTCTCGCCTCCCGGCAACGCGCAATCCGACGCCAATCTGGCCGCGCAGACCATTCGCGTGGGCGTGGATGTGCTGGAAAATCTAATGACACTGGTTAGCGAGTTGGTTCTAACCCGCAATCAGCTGCTGCAACTGGCGCGCAGCCAGGAAAACGGCCTGTTCACCGGGCCGTTGCAACGCCTGTCACACATCACCTCTGATCTCCAGGAGGGCGTGATGAAAACCCGCATGCAGCCGATTGGGATCGCCTGGAACAAATTGCCCCGCATTGTGCGCGATCTGTCACGCGAACTCGGCAAAAAAATCGATCTGGTGATGATGGGCGCTGAAACCGAACTGGATCGACAGGTGCTGGAATTAATCAAAGACCCGCTGACCCACATGGTCCGCAACAGCGGCGATCATGGGCTGGAAACTCCGGCGGAACGTTTGGCGGCAGGCAAACCCGAAACCGGGCGCATCAACCTCAACGCCTTTCATGAGGGCGGCCACATCATCATCGAGATCGCGGATGACGGTCGCGGACTGCCGGTGGAAAAGATCAAGGCGAAGGTGCTGTCCAAAGGTTTGGCCAGTGAGGCTGAGTTGGCGGGCATGAGTGATGAGGCGATTCAGCGCTTCATCTTCCGCGCCGGCTTCTCCACCGCCACCGCTGTCACTGCCGTCTCCGGGCGCGGTGTGGGGATGGATGTGGTTAAAACCAACATCGAAAAAATCGGCGGGACCGTCGATCTTAAAAGCCGTGAAGGAGAAGGCACCACCTTCACCATCAAAATCCCCCTCACCCTGGCCATCGTCTCTGCGCTGATCCTGCAAGCTGGCGGCGAGCGCTTTGCTATTCCGCAAATCAGCGTGGTGGAGTTGGTCCGCGCCGGGGAGGCAAGCGCGAAATCAGATGCCAGCCCGGACACCGGCGGCAGCGTGATTGAGCGCATCAACGGCACGCCGGTGCTGCGCCTGCGCGAGCGGCTGCTGCCGCTTGTCAGCCTGGATGCGCTTATGGATCTGCAAGCCGCGCGGGCCGGTGCTGCGCATGACGGTGCCCTCACGATCATCGTCACACAGATCGGCGCAAACCAACTCGGCCTGATTGTTGACCGGGTCTTTGATACCGAAGAGATCGTGGTCAAGCCCGTAGCACCCGTGCTGCGCCATATCAGCATGTTCAGCGGCAACACCATCCTCGGCGATGGTTCGGTGATCATGATCCTCGACCCCAGCGGCATTGCGCGCGCCAGCGGCGTTGCCAGCAGCAATGAGGGGCGACCGCGTCAGGCCTCTCCCGCACAATTCAGCTTGCCTCATGCGGGCGAAACCACGTCCATGCTACTATTTCGCGCCGGTGACAACGGGATCAAAGCCGTGCCACTCGGCCTCGTGGCGCGGTTGGAGCAAATTGCGCAGGACCGGATCGAGACGGCATCCGGTGTCCCGGTCACGCAATATCGCGGTCGTTTGATGCGGCTGCTGCCAATGTCTGGCGCCTTCGATCTGACCCGATCCGAACAGCCGGTATTGGTATTCTCTGATCAGAATGGCCGCGGAGAACAGCGGATGGGGCTTGTCGTTGATGAAATCGTGGACGTGGTTGAGGATCGTCTGAACATAGAATTGGCATACGCCAGGGAGGGCATTCTTGGCACCGCCATCATCGCCGGTCGCGCGACCGATGTGATCGACACGTCTTATTGGCTGACCAAAGCGGATCCGAGCTGGTTTCACGATCGGAGTACGATCGCGAACAGGCAGCGCCAAGCGCATGTTTTGGTGGTCGAAGACAGCGCTTTCTTCCGCCAAATGATCATCCCTGTGCTGCAAGCCGCCGGATATGCCGTCTCATCCGCGCCGGATGCGGCACGTGCGCTGGCGATGCGCGAGGCTGGGCGGCAGTTTGACGCGATCATCTCGGATATCGAGATGCCCGACATGGATGGTCTGGATTTTGTCCGCGCTATCCGCCTCGGCGGCGCCTGGGCGGAGTTGCCGGTAATCGCCCTCAGTTCGCTGGTGCGCGAAGACGATGTCGAAGCCGGGCGTGACGCCGGGTTCACCGATTACGTCAGCAAATCGGCCAAGGGCGACCTGATTGCCAGCCTCCAGCAATGCCTTGCCGTGGCCTCGGCCCAGCATGAAACCGCTCGCCTGGTCGCCTAAGCCGGCCCTGAAACCTAGGCCTGTCCTGAGACCTCAGCCTGCCTTGAGAAGAGAGAGCCCCCAATGAGCGCGCACGCCACGCTAACCCGCCGTTCCGACATCAAGCCAGACGAGCCCCACTCCACAGAAAAAGACGTGTTCGTCACGTTGTTCGTCGCCGATCAGTTGTGCGGCATTCCCGTGTTGTCTGTGCGCGATATTCTTGGGCCGCAAACCATCACCCGCATTCCTTTGGCCCCAGCAGAGGTTGCAGGCAGCCTCAATTTGCGCGGACGGATCGTCACTGCGATCGACCTGCGGCGACGCCTCAACCTACCGCTGGCGAGCGAGAACGCCGCCAGGATGGCCGTCGTCGCCGAGCAGGGCAGTGAGTTATACGCTCTGTTGGTTGACCAAGTCTCAGAGGTGATGAGCCTGCCGCGCCAACAATTCGAGGCCAATCCCCCCACCATGCCGCAGGAATGGGCACGCTTCAGCAACGGGATCTATCGCCTACAGGACCGCCTACTCGCAGTGCTCGACATTACGCGGCTCCTCACTTTGTCAAATGAACCGAAATAAAGGACGACGCCATGCTGCATGAAGGCAAAACCTGTCTTGTGGTCGATGACAGCAGGGTGGTGCGCAAAGTGGCGCGTCGTATCCTGGAAACAAAAGGCTTCATTGTCCGAGAGGCCGAGGATGGCCAGCAGGCGCTGACCGCCTGCCGTGAAAATATGCCCGACTCAGTGTTGCTGGATTGGAACATGCCGGTGATGAACGGCATTGAATTCCTCAAAGCCCTCCGAGCCGAATTCGGCCCCGGCCAGCCGCCGGTGATGTTCTGCACCACTGAGAACGACATCTCATTCATTGAGCAGGCGATTGAAAACGGCGCGCAGGAATTCATCATGAAGCCGTTTGATGAGGAGATTCTGCTCGGCAAATTTTCACAGGTTGGATTGTTATGAGCCTTGGCGTGAGCGCCCCACACAAGCCAGTCAACACCGCGGCGATGATCAAGGTGATGATCTGTGACGATAGTCTGGTGATCCGGGGCGCGCTCTCGCGCATGCTCGCAGAAACCGATGACATCCAGATCACTGCCCGCGTCGGCAACGGCGTGGAAGCGCTGGCTATGCTGCAGCGCCAGAGCGTGGATATCGTGGTGCTCGACATCGAAATGCCGGTGATGGACGGCATCACAGTTTTGCCGCAGCTGTTGCAGACGGACCCAAAACTGCGCGTGATCATGGCTAGCACCCTAACCACGCGTGGTGCGGACATCGCGCTGCAAGCCCTGCGATTGGGGGCTGCGGATTACATCCCAAAGCCATCGGTAAGCGAGATTAGTGATGATTCATTTCGCCGCGAATTGCTGGCCAAAATTCGCGGGCAAGCGCGATTGCGGCGGGGGGTGGTGTCCTTCCCCAAGCCAGTCAGCTCACGGCTAGCAACTACCCCTCCAAGCCTGCGCGCCCTGGCCCCAGGCCGCCCAGCGTTG
>CAIZGT010000410.1 GCA_903932545.1 uncultured Rhodospirillales bacterium | reverse complement strand
GCCATGTAATCGGTGGTGGTGTTGCCATCGTGCACTTCGCCGATTTTGTGAGACACGCCGGTATAATAGAGAATCCGCTCGGTGGTTGTGGTCTTACCGGCGTCGATATGCGCGGTGATCCCGATATTGCGGATCTTGGCGAGTGCTTCAGTGGACACGGTGGCCTCCAATAAGCCCGGCGGGTGGGCGCGTAACTCATACAACAACGGCACGAAATAGGGATTTCTCCCCTCGCGCCAAGGCTGGCCCAACATGGGCCGATCAGTGAGACGCTGCACATGCCCGCGCTTGCCGCGTTTTGCAAGTACGCTTTGCAGATAGCGGCGTTGTGTGGGCGAAATTGCGCACACCCGTCATCGCATGCGCCGTGCAGCCAATCACGGCGGGGCTTAACGGCATGTGACAATTATCTCACCCAAAAATCACCCTTCGTCACACTCAGTCACGCACAAGCGCGGTAAACCACCGCCATGCAATCTGACAGTTTTCACGCTCTGATCCACTTTGGCTTTGGCCGCAGAGGCGGTGAGCCAATCCCCAATGACCCGCAAGCTTGGCTGATGCGCCAAGTGGATGGGCCGGACCCCGCGATGTCTATAGCAATGGCCAGCGGTGCGGACGGTCTGCGCGCGTTGCAGGCCCAGCGCGAGATGCGCAAAACGGCCAAGGCTGAGGGGCAGAAGTCGGAGGTAAACCCGGCACGCGATTTGTTTCGTGCCGAACAGCCGAAGTATTTCGCCAACCTTGTCACCACCGACACGCCATTTCGAGAGCGTTTGGTGATGTTCTGGGCGAACCATTTCACCGTCAGCCTCAAGCGCCCGGAGATCGCGCCGGTGCTGCACGCCTATATCCGCGAGGCGATCCGGCCGCATGTGACGGGGCGGTTCACCGACATGGTTCTGGCGGTCATGCGCCACCCAGCCATGCTGCTCTATCTCGACAACGCAGGCTCATTCGGTCCGAACAGCCCGGTGGGGCAGAAGCAGCACAAGGGGCTCAACGAGAATCTCGCCCGCGAATGCCTCGAACTGCACACAATCACCCCGGCTGCCGGCTACACCCAGGCAGATGTGACGAGCTTCGCCCGTATCCTCACCGGCTGGAGTTTGGAACTGAAGGATGAGCCGGTCGGCTTCAAATACCGCCCTGCCACCCATGAGCCGGGCGAGCACATGGTGATGGGGCAATCATTCCCCGAAGGCGAGGCAGGCGGTGTGGCGGCGTTGACGTGGCTGTCGCAGCATCCGGCAACCTATCATAACCTTGCCTCCAAACTGGCCAACCACTTCGTGCAGGACGCCCCGCCACCTGCCGCGGTGCAGCGCCTCGAAGCGGTGCTGCGCACCACGCATGGTGATCTCAAGGCGGTGTCACGCGAGATCGTCAAACTGCCCGAGGCTTGGCAGCCACTGGTGAAGCTGCGCTCGCCAGCGGAATACGTGCTCGCCGTGCTGCGCGCGGCCGATCTGGGGCCGAACCAGGAGCATCCGGTGGACGTGCCGGGCGTGATCGCAGCACTCGGCCAGCCGCTGTATGTCGCCCCGTTGCCCAATGGTTGGCCGGACACCGCCACGGACTGGGCGGGCTCGGAGGGGCTGCTGCAACGGGTGGACTGGGCCTATGGCTTCAGCGGTCGCCTGAGCGCGATGGATGCCGAGCAACTGGGCGAACGGGCGCTTGGCCCATTGTTCAGCGAAGGCACCAAAGCCGCCATCCGGGGCGCGGGCGCTCGCCGTGATGCGCTGGCAATGCTGTTTTCCTCCCCCGAATTCCTGCGGAGATAATGATGTCGCACCCCCATATGCGCCTGTCGCGCCGCTCGGCTCTGCTCGGATTGACCAGCGCCTTCAGCATTGGCCGCGTGTCTCTGGCGCTGGCCGCAGCGCCGACCAACAAGCGATTCGTTGTGGTGATCCTGCGCGGCGCGCTGGATGGCATGTCGGCGGTGGTGCCGTATGGCGATCCCGATCTGGCGAATTGGCGGCGAGACATCCTGCCCAGCGCGGTCGGCACCCAAGGCGGCATGCTCGATCTCGGCGGGTTTTACGGTCTGCATCCGGCGATGACGGGCATGCACGCGCTGTATCAATCCGGCGAGTTGCTGCCGGTGCATGCGGTGGCCGGGCCATACCGGGTGCGCAGCCATTTCGAGGCGCAGGATTATCTGGAATACGGCTCTGATCACTCGCTCACCTCCGGGTGGCTCAACCGCGTGGCGGCGCAACTGCCGGCCCATAACGGTCCGTCGCAATTGGCCTTGGCGGTGGGCAACAATGTGCCGATCCTGCTGCGCGGCGACACCCAAGTCGGCAATTTTTCGCCCAAGGGTTTTGGTGAGCCGTCACCGGATCTGTATGGCCGGATCTTGGCGATGCACGCGCATGACACCATCACCGGACCGGCGTTGCAGAACGGGCTGAAGGAGCGCCAT
>CAIZGT010000409.1 GCA_903932545.1 uncultured Rhodospirillales bacterium | reverse complement strand
TCCACCAGCACGAAACTGCCATCTTGTTGCATCAGGCACAGATCGCCGGTGAGCAGGAAGCCGTCACAGAACGCCAGCGCGGTCTCCTCCGGTCGTCCCCAATAGCCGCTGGTGACATTCGGGCCGCGTATCGCAAACTCGCCGATCTCGCCCTGCGGCAACACGCGCGAGGGGTGTTGCGGATCGACAATGCGGCACTCTATGCCCGGCAGAGGCACACCGATGCCGCCGGGGATCACCTTGCTGCCGGGCAACAGATTGGTGCCGCACGGCGAGGTTTCCGTCATTCCCCAGCCGCCACCGACACGAAAGCCCGTCAGTGCCTCAATCCGATCTGCAATCTCCACCGGCAACGGCGCGCCGCCGGAGAACAGCCCGGTGATGGAGGACAAATCGCGCGCCTCAATCCCAGGCGTGCGCGCCAGCGCCGTCCACATTGTTGGCACGCCAGACAGCAGCGTCACACGGTCGCGTTCGATGCAGTCGAGCACGGCTTGCGGGTCAAACCGGGCATGGAGCAAAACCTCCGCGCCATTGGCAAGCGAGCGCAACATCACCGACGTCAGCGCATAGATGTGAAACAGCGGCAGCACGCAAAGCACGCGGTCATTCGGTGTCAGCTTGCGCCCAAGTGCGGTGTTCCAATTGGTGTAAATCGATACCGCCGCCGTGAGATTGCCATGGCTCAACATTGCAGCCTTGGGATGGCCAGTGGTGCCGCCGGTGAATTGTAGCAGCGCCAGATCGTCAGCGCTCAACATTGGCCATGCGCTGAGCGGCTCCGCATCGGGCAGGCCAAGGCTGCCGCCGTCGTCCCACACCGCCTCCCGCGACACGAACACCCGCTCCACCGGCAACGCCTCGGCCGTGGCGCGCAAGCTCGGCTGATCCGGCGCAATCACGAAGCGCGCGCCCACATCAGCCACTTTGCGCGCGAGGCTGCGCGGTGGATCGAGCGGGGTCAGATGCACCACCACCCCGCCCGCCTTCAGCACGGCGAAGAAACTCAGCGGATGGGTAAGCGTGTTGGGCATAAGCAGACCCACCCGATCACCCGGAGCCAGCCCCTCAGCGATCAGCCCAGCGGCGAGGCGGTCCACGCGCTCGGACAATTGGGCATAGCTCCAGCGCGCGGCGGCGAAACGCAGGGCCGGGTGGTTGCCAAATTGGCCCGCGATATCGGCCAACATTGCGGGCAAAGTTCCGCGCGCAACCGGCATGTCCCACGACACGCCAGGCGGATAGCAAGTTTCCCACGGAAATGGACGCGCCAACTGACCCCCAGGCTATTCTTGTTATTGCCCCAATCTTGCCAACGGCAACATAGCGGCGTCAATCCATACGGACCCTTGGAGAGATCGAAGCAGCATGGCACGCTTGCGGCAATCACCAATGGAAACGCCACAATGTCGCTCCCGCCCATTCTGCAGAATCTCCGCCTGCCGCTGATCGGCTCGCCGCTGTTCCTGATCTCCAATCCTGATCTGGTGATTGCGCAGTGCAAGGCCGGGATTGTCGGCAGCTTCCCGGCGCTTAACGCGCGCCCGGCGCATGTGTTGGATGAGTGGCTCACCCGCATTCAGGCCGAGTTGGGCGAGCACAATGCGCGCCATCCCGAGCGCCTGGCGGCTCCCTTCGCGGTCAATCAGATTGTCCATCGCAGCAATGAGCGGCTGTCGGCGGATTTGGAGATGTGTGTGAAGCACAAAGTGCCGATTATGATCACCTCGCTGGGCGCACAGCCCGAGGTGAACGCGGCGGCGCATTCCTATGGCGGAATCACGCTGCATGACGTGATCAACACCAAATTTGCGCACAAGGCGATTGAGAAGGGCG
>CAIZGT010000408.1 GCA_903932545.1 uncultured Rhodospirillales bacterium | reverse complement strand
GCTTCCACCGCCGCTGCGACCGCCGCACCAAATTCCGCCGAATTGGTGATCAGCACCGCCTGCGCCAACTCGTCATGCTCGGCTTGTGCGAGCAAATCGATCGCGATGTGGCGCGGGTTTTGGCTGGCATCGGCAATGATCAGCACCTCCGACGGCCCGGCGATGGAGTCGATGCCGACGCGGCCAAACACCTGCCGTTTCGCCTCAGCGACATAGGCGTTGCCGGGGCCGACAATGCGGTCCACCGGGGCGATGGTGTCGGTGCCATAGGCGAGGGCTGCCACTGCCTGCGCGCCGCCAACGCGGTAGATTTCGGACACGCCAGCGCGGCGGGCAGCGGCGAGCACGAGGTTGTTCGTCACGCCGTCTGGCGTTGGCACCACCATCGCGACGCGCGCAACACCTGCCACACGGGCAGGGATAGCGTTCATCAACACGGAGGACGGATAGGCCGCCTTGCCGCCGGGAACGTAAATGCCCACCGCATCAAGCGCTCCCCAGCGCATGCCCAGCGTGAGGCCCGCGGCATCGGTGAAGGCGAGGTCAGACGGCATTTGCGCCGTGTGGAAGGCTTCAATGCGCGCCGCCGCAAGGTCCAGCGCTGCCAGAAGATCGGCCGGAACCGCCGCCAAAGCCGCATCAATCTCCGACTCCGTGAAGCGCAGCGTGCCGGGCGACAGGCTGAGCCGGTCGAATTTTGCGGTGTAATCGCACAACGCCGCATCACCGCGCGCGCGGATGTCGGCGATGATTGCAGCAACCGGCGCATGCACATCCTGCGCCGTGTCGCGATCCGCCAGCATCGCGGCGAAGGTGTTTTCAAAATCAGCATCAGTGGTGCGCAGGGTTTTCACAGGCGGGACAAAGCCTCACGGAAGCGTTCAATCCAGAACCCAATCTCCTCGGGCCGGGTCTTGAGCGCAGTGCGGTTGACGATCAGGCGGCTGGAAACCTGGGTAATCACTTCAGTCTCCACCAACCCGTTGGCCTTCAGCGTTGAGCCGGTAGCCACCAGATCAACGATCTGGCGCGTTAGGCCCAAGCCGGGAGCGAGTTCCATCGCGCCGTTGAGATGCACCACATCCACATGCACTCCACGTGCGGCGTAGTGCCGTTTGGCGATGTTGGGATATTTGGTGGCAACCCGGATGCGCGACCAGGTGGACGGATCATCACTGCCCGCCGTCGCCTTCGGTTCGGCCACTGAGATGCGGCAGCCGCCGATTTTCAGATCAAGCGGCGCGTAAATTTCGGGATAGTCGAACTCCATCAGCACGTCTGAGCCACAAATGCCGATATGTGCGCCGCCAAACGCCACAAACGTTGCCACGTCAAAGCTGCGCACGCGGACCACGTCCAGATTGTGATGATTGGTCAAAAACCGCAATTTGCGGCTACCCTCATCGTGCAAATCCGCTTCCGGCACAATGCCCGCACCATCCAGCAACGGCCCGCATTCATCCAGAATGCGCCCCTTCGGCAGTGCCAGGACCAACTTGCCCAGCGACTCGTTTTCCTGCTGCAACGCCTTGAACATGGCCGTCATCGCCGCACTCCTGTTGGAGCGGCTTGTAAACGGCTAAGCACCGGTAACGGAAGCCTCAACCCGGTATCCGTTCTATGTCCGCACCGCAGGCGGCGAGTTTGCGCTCCACGCTCTCAAAGCCCCGGTCGAGGTGATAGACGCGGTTGACGATCGTCTCTCCCTTTGCCGCCAAGCCCGCGAGCACCAGCGAGACCGAGGCGCGCAAATCCGTCGCCATCACCTGCGCGCCGGAAAGCTGCTTCACCCCGCGCACAATGGCGGATTTACCGTGCACGTTGATGCGCGCGCCCATCCGGTTAAGCTCCGGCACATGCATAAAGCGGTTCTCGAAGATGGTTTCAGTCACCATCGAAGCCCCGCTTGCAACTGACATCAGCACCATATATTGCGCCTGCATATCGGTGGGGAAGCCCGGATAAGGCTCGGTGATCGCGTCAACCCCATGTAGGCCGTTCAACCGCCTGACCAGCAATCCGGTCGCCGTCTCGGTGATCTCCACGCCCGCTTCTGCGAGCGTGCGCACCACCGCGCCCAGATGATCCATCCGGCCGCCCACCAAATGCAACTCACCGCCGGTGATCGCGGCAGCACAGGCATATGTGCCGGTCTCGATCCGATCCGGGATGACCTCATGTGACGCACCGTGCAGGGTGGCCACGCCATCGATGGTGATCTTGTCGGTGCCGATTCCGGTGATCTGAGCCCCCATCGCCACCAGGCAATCACATAGATCAGTAATCTCCGGCTCGCGCGCGGCATTGGCCAGCACAGTACGGCCAGACGCCAACGCTGCCGCCATCAATAGGTTCTCGGTGGCCCCGACGCTGGGCATTGGGAACACAATCGTCGCGCCCTTGAGGCCGTTGGGAGCCTTGGCATTAATGTAACCGCCATCAAGCTCAATCAGCGCACCCATCTGCTCCAGCCCCTTGAGGTGGATATCCACCGGGCGGGTGCCAATTGCACAGCCGCCGGGGAGCGACACGCGGGCTTCACGCGTGCGCGCCAGCAATGGGCCGAGCACGAGCACCGAGGCGCGCATTTTGCGCACGATGTCATAGGGCGCTTCGGTGTTGGTGATCGGCCCGCCAAGCGAGAGCGTGCGACCATCGTCACTTACGCTGTCCACCGCAATGCCGTGCTGGGCGAGCAACTGGCCCATCGTCTCGGTGTCCGCCAAGCGCGGCACACGCGAGAGCACAAGCCGCTCATCGGTCAGCAAGCCGCAGACCATCAGCGGCAATGCAGCATTTTTGGCGCCAGAGATAGTGATTTCACCGTTCAGCTGATTGCCGCCACGGATGCGAATACGGTCCATAATAAGGGGTCTCTCTCAGCCCATACGCGGCAAGGATACGCCGCGTTGGCCCATATATTTGCCCGCCTTGTCGGCATAGCTGGTCTCGCAAGGCTGATCGCCCTTGAGGAACAGGAACTGACAAATGCCTTCAAAGGCGAAAATTTTGGCGGGCAGCGGGGTGGTGTTGGAAATCTCAATCGTCACCTGCCCCTCCCATTCCGGCTCCAAAGGCGTGACGTTGACGATAATCCCACAGCGCGCATAGGTTGATTTGCCGAGGCAAATCACCAGCGTGTCACGCGGGATGCGGAAATATTCAACCGTGTGGACGAGTGCGAACGAGTTCGGCGGGATGATGCAAACCGGCACTTTGCGATCCACAAAACTGTCCGCACTGAACGCCTTGGGGTCGATGATCGCTGAATCAACATTGGTGAAAATCTTGAACTCATCGGCCACCCGCGCATCATAGCCGTAGCTCGACAAGCCATAGGAGATCACGCCACCGCGCTTCTGGCTCTCCACGAACGGCTCGATCATCCCGTGCTCGGTCGCCATTTGGCGGATCCAGATATCAGACATCACGGACATGGTGCGGGCTCTGCTCGGAGGTTGCGGGAGCGGCAGGGTCTAGCTGAGCAGGGGAGGCGGGGCAATGGTGGGTTGGAGTCGGCTCAGTGCGTGGTGTTGATTGCGTGGCGTTGGATCTCGCCGCAGCCTTAGCCCATCAACTCCACCAAATTCGGCACAATCGCCTGCGCGATCATGTCCATGCCCTTTGGTGTGGGATGCAGGGCCGGTTCCACCGGATGCAGCAGCGGGTCGTAGAACAGGCTTAAGTCCAACTTACCGCCGCGCCGGAACAAGCCGCCAACATCCTGATAGCGCACATCACTGCCCCATTTGCGTGCGGCGAGGCTGGCGTTGATCGCCAACGTGGTTTCCTCCACCCAAGGCCCACGGTCGCAGGGCAGAACGCCGAGCAGCAGAATTTTGGTGCGCGGCAAAGCCCTGCGGGTTTCGTCCACCACCGCCACAATCCCCGTCACGCTGTCTTCGGCTGACCAATGCAGACGGCCCAGATTATTGGCGCCGATCAGCACCACCGCCGCGCGTGGCGCAATGCCCGCCACTTCGCCGTTGCGCAGCCGCCACAGCAGATGGCTGGTGGCGTCGCCGGTGAAGCCGAGATTGAGCGCGCCCATCACGCCATAATGCCGCTCCCACACCTCACGGAAGCGAAAATACGGCTCCGGCCCGT
>CAIZGT010000407.1 GCA_903932545.1 uncultured Rhodospirillales bacterium | reverse complement strand
CCTGACTGGCGAAGGCCTCGTTGATTTCGATCACGTCAAGGTCGGACGCTTTGATCCCGGCGCGGGCGAGGGCCTTTTGGCTGGAACCCACCGGCCCCATGCCCATCACCTCAGGCCCACAGCCGCACACCGCCATCGATTTTACGCGGGCGAGTGGTGTCAGGCCGTGGCGGCGGGCGTAATCGCCGGAACACACCAGCACGGCAGCGGCCCCATCGGTGAGCGGCGAGGAGGTGCCGGCCGTTACCACGCCATCGGCGCGGAAGGCGGGCTTCAGCCCGGCGAGGGCTTCGGGCGTGGTTTCGGGGCGGATGCAGCCATCTTCCGACACATCACCAATCGCCACGATTTCCGGCTTGAGCTTACCTGCCGCCTGCGCCGCCGCCGCCTTGTGGTGGCTATGGGTGGCAAACGCCTCCTGATCGGCGCGTGAGATTTGGTAGCGCGTGGCGACGTTCTCGGCGGTCTCGCCCATCGAGATATAGGCGTCTGGCATTTGCTTGATCAGGGCCGGATTTGGCATCGGGTTGAAGCCGCCAAGTGGCACCCGGCTCATGCTCTCAATCCCCGCACAGATGAACGCTTCACCAGCGCCCATCGCAATCGCGCCAGCGGCTTGATGGACGGATTGCATGGAGGAGCCGCAGAAGCGGTTCACCGTGACCCCGCCCACCGAGATTGGCAGGCCTGCGATGAAGCCGATCAGGCGTGCGACGTTGAAGCCCTGCTCACCCTCGGGGAAGGCGCAGCCGACGATGAGGTCTTCGATGGTCGCCGGATCAATCCCGGTTTCTACGACCAGCGCGCGCACCACGCTCGCGGCCAGATCATCCGGGCGCACCCGTGCCAACGGGCCTTTGCGGGCGAAGGTGAAGGGCGAGCGGCGATAGGCGGCAATCACAACGTCGTGCATGACAAGTCTCTCCAAGGACGGGGCGATCAGTCGCCCTCTTTTGGCGGTTGATTGGGGGGCAGGGGATTTGCTGCTTGGCCGCGCGCCATCAGCGCCTCGGCGGCTTGGGTTTCGATGCCACGCAATTCCCCCAAGGTTTGATTGAGGTCGCGCTGCTGCGCCTCAAGATCGGCGATGCGCAGGCGGGTGAAGTTGAGCAACAGGCGGATTTGCTCCACTTGGGAGCGATCCGCTTCGTAAAGATCGAGGAATTCGCGGATATGACCGAGCGAAAAGCCAAGCCGCTTGCCGCGCAGAATGAGCATCAATCGGGCGCGATCACGGCGGTCGAGCACGCGGTTGCTGCCAACGCGGCGACAGACGATCAGGCCGCTTTGTTCATAGAAGCGAATGGTGCGCGGGGTGATGCCCAGCTCCACCGCCAATTCGTTGACAGAATAAAGTTTCTGTTCGTCATCCATCGCTCAAGTCTTCCCGATTGCTTGCGGGAAAGACCTGGGGGGCAATAATTCGCTGCGCAACTCCTTGCGCGACAATTTGCCGACCGCTGTACGCGGCAATTCTTGTCGGAACTCAAGCCTGCGCGGCATTTCGATGGATGTGAGCTTGTCGCGCAGGAATTCGAGCAACTCTGATGTTGTGACGCGTGCGCCCGGCGCGATTTGCACGAAGGCTGCAACCGACTCACCGCGATATTCGTCTGGCTCCCCCACGGCGATCGCCGCTGTTACATCGGGGTGCAGATACAGCGCCTCCTCAATCCGGCGCGGATAGACGTTGAAGCCGGAGCACAGAATGAGATCCTTGATGCGGTCCACCAATTCGACATAGCCATCCGCATCCATGATCCCCACATCGCCCGTGCGCAGCCAACCATCTGGGGTGAGGGCCTCGGCGGTGGCCTCGGGATTGTTCCAATAGCCGCGCATCACGTTTGGCCCGCGCACCCATAATTCGCCGCGCTCACCGTGTGGCATGATGATGGATGGGTCTGCCAAATCGTGGATTTGCGCCTCGATCCTGCTGAGTGGGATGCCGATGGTGCCATCGCGGCCGGAGCGGCCAATTGGATTGCAGAAACAGACGGGCGAGGCTTCGGTGAGGCCATAGCCCTCCACCAAATCGCAGCCCGCCGCCGCCTCGAAGGCGCGCTGTACCTCATGCGGCAGCGGCGCGCCGCCTGAGATACAGACTTTCACAGAAGCGAGATCGACGTTGGTGAGGCCCTTGTCGAGCATCGCTTTGAACAGCGTCGGCACGCCGGGGACGATGGTGGGGCGGCGGCGTTTGAGAGCTTCGCGCAGCATGTCGATGTCAAATTTCGGCAGCAGCACCAACTCGGCCCCCCAACCGAGTGGCACGTTCATCGCCACCGTCATCGCAAAGACGTGGAACAGCGGCAGCACCACCAATTCACGTTCTGCGCCAGGAACCGAATCGGGCATCCAGGCGCGCAATTGGGTTGCGTTGGCGGTGAGGTTGGCGTGGGTGAGCATCACGCCTTTCGGCGTGCCGGTGGTGCCGCCGGTGTATTGCAGCACCGCGAGATCGTCGGGCGAGACGCGGGCGGACGGCATCGGCGATGATGCGATCACGCGCTCCCAACGCTGCACCCGCGCATCGGATGTTGGCGACTGTGAGAGCAGTTTGCGCTTGAGCAGCCGGAAGCCCCAGCGCTTGGGCGGTGGCAAGGCGGCGGTGAAGTCGCACACCACCACGGCCTTGATGGCGTCCTTGCGCAGAATGGTGAGCACGTTGTCGAGGATGGGGGTGAGGTTGATGGTGATCATCACCCCCACCCCAGCATCGCGTGCCTGGTTGGCCAGATCAACCGGGGGGCTGAGCGGGCTGAAATTCACCACCACCGCACCCAGGCCGAGAATGGCGTAGTAGCCGATCACCGCGTCGGGCGTGTTGGGCAAGCAGAGCCCCACGCGGTCCCCCGGCTTGACCCCCATCGCCTGCAACCCCGCCCGAGCCCGCGCCACAAGCTGCGCGGTCTCGGTGTAGGTCCAGCGTGCGCCGAGGAACTCCAAGCAGGGGCGCGGGCCGAAGCGCGCCACGGCTTGGTCGAACATCTCGGTGAGGGTGGATGCCTCGCTCATCTCAGAACTTGTAGGTCAGTTGCGCTGAGAAGATATCGACCGACTCGTTGTAGGCAGCCGTCAGATTGCCCTTGAATTGGTTGGCGGTGCCGACGCCCGCATCCACCTGGTTGACGGTGCTGTCTTTGGCGAACAGATGCGAATAGGCGCCGGTGAGCGCCACGCGGTCGGTTGCATGCCAGGTGGCACCAATTGAGACCCAGAAGCGGTCATTATCGGCGATGCGTGGCGTGCGATACGTGTCTTGCACCGGGGTTGGATCATAGGCGACACCACCGCGCAGGGTGAGCTTTTCGTTCAGCCGGTAATCCGCACCCAAGGATGCACTCACCGTATCGCGGAATTTTTCCACGGTGGTGGTGGCGAGAGCACCGTTGGACACCGCCGTGAGGTTCTTGAACACTGACCAGCCGGTGTAGGTGATGTCACCCAGCAGCGTCCATTTGCCGATATCCTTCGCCGCACTCAGCGTGGCGGTGGCGGGCTCGGGCAGCTTGGCGGTGGCGGAGATGGTTTGGAAGCTGGAGGCCAGCAGGCTTGGCACGCTGGTATAGCTGATCGAGCCGGTCAGTTCGTGATATATCGCTGAACGATAGG
>CAIZGT010000406.1 GCA_903932545.1 uncultured Rhodospirillales bacterium | reverse complement strand
GCGCCTCCAGCCAGCCCGGCGAGCGCCAGGAACGGCAATGCAGGCAAACCCGGCATTACCGCGAGCACGGCCGCGGCCCCAGCCGCCATCGCCAGCGGCTTGGGGCTGCCACCAAGTTGACGGATCAATGCAGCGTCTGCCGTGCCCTCCATGCCCCCTTTGGTGACCACGATGCCCGCCGCCGTCGAGACCAGCAAAGCAGGGATTTGCGAGACCAGCCCGTCACCTACGGTGAGGGTTGTGTAGGTGCTCGCCGCGTCCGAGAATGCCATTCCGTGGCGACCCAAGCCGATTGCGAGGCCGCCGACGATGTTGATTGAAGTGATGATCAGCCCGGCGATCGCATCTCCGCGTACAAACTTTGCTGCACCGTCCATCGCGCCGTAAAAGCCGCTTTCGGCCTCCAAATCCTTGCGACGACGGCGTGATGTGGCCTCATCGATCAGTCCTGCGGACATATCACTGTCAATTGCCATTTGCTTGCCGGGCATCGCGTCTAGGCTGAAACGTGCGGCGACTTCCGCGATGCGGCTGGAGCCTTTGGTGATCACCATGAAATTCACCACCAGCAGAATAGCGAATAGAATGAGGCCGATCAGCACGTCGCCGCCCATCAGAAATCCGCCAAATGCCGCAACCACATGGCCTGCTGCGAGCGGGCCTTCATGGCCTTGGCTCAGGATCAGCCGTGTGGTGGCGACGTTGAGTGACAAGCGCAGCAATGTGGTGAGCAGCAGCAATGTCGGGAAAGAGGTGAAATCCAGCGGCTTGGCCAAAAACATTGCCACCATCAGCACCAACACCGCCATGGTGACAGACAGGGCAAGACCGAGATCAAGGATCACGCTCGGCAGTGGCAGAATTAGCACCGATAGCAGTGCCACCACGCCCAGGGCGAGGCCGACGTCACTGCCGAGGCCGAAGCCTGCGAGACGCTTTTGGATATCCGCGAGATTGGCTTGAACGCTACCGGACATATCCTAGGCTATCGCCCCCAAAGCGGATTGGGCGGCGGCGGGTGGCGGCACATCGGCCCCTTGTGCGCTGTAATCACGCAGTTTGTTGCGTAAGGCCCGGATTGAAATACCCAGAATGGTCGCCGCATGGGTACGGTTGCCAAGAGTATGGTGCAACGTCTCGATGATCAGTTCGCGCTCTACCTCCTCCACCCTGCGCCCGACGAGCCCAGTGAGGCCCGAATGTCCGGCCGCAGCGGTCGCCGCTTCAAATGCCGGCTCTGGTTTCGTCGCCTCGCCCAGCAACTCAATCGCATCGGTCCCGATTTCACCACCCTGCGCGAGCAGCACCGCGCGGTGCAGCGTGTTCTCCAACTCGCGGACATTGCCGCGCCACGGGGCTGCAGTGAGTTTGGCGAGTGCCGCGCGGCTGACCGCACGATAGGCAACACCGTTCGCATCGGCGTAGCGCCGGGCGAAATGCTCGGACAATGCGGCGATATCGGCGGGTCTTTCGCGCAAGGCGGGTAGGCGCAGGCTGACAACATTAAGGCGGAAATACAGGTCCTCGCGGAAACTGCCACGCCCAACCTCGGCGAGTAGGTTGCGGTTGGAGGTTGCAAGGATGCGCACATCAACCTTCACCGGGCCAGAGCCGCCGATACGGTCAATCTCACGCTCCTGTAGCGCGCGCAGCAGTTTTGCCTGGAGGCGAACGTCCATCTCGCTGATTTCGTCGAGCAACAATGTTCCGCCATCGGCGGCTTCAAACCGACCGATCCTGCGCGCCACCGCACCGCTGAACGCGCCTTTTTCATGGCCGAACAGCTCACTTTCCAACAAATTGTCCGGGATCGCGGCACAATTCAGCGCCACGAATGGTCCCGCGACCCGGCGCGAACGGCGGTGCAGATGGCGGGCCAGCACTTCTTTGCCGGTGCCGCTCTCGCCGGTGATCAAAATCGACGCGTCTGATGCCGCCACTTGCTCCACGCGGCGCAGCAGATCGAGCATAGCGGGATCACGCGCCACCATGTGGTGACTGTCGCCACTGACAGCTTCGAGGATGGCGGCGATGAGATCGGCATCCGGCGGCAGCGGCAGGAATTCGCGAGCACCGTCTCGGATGGCTTGGGCTGCGCGTTCCGGGGAGATATTCACCCCGCAGGCAATGACTGGAATGGCGATGCGCTGTGCCGCAAGTGCTTCGACCAGTTCGCGCACATCATGGGCGAGATCGCATAGCACGGCGTCGATCGGCGCTGGGGAACGTAGCAGCGTCATGGCGTCATCAACAGTGTCGGTTTGATCAAGCCGTGCACCGCGTCCGACTGCCATCCGTGCAGCCCCACCCAGAGCGCCTGCCAATGAGCCGATGATAAGAATGCGCATGCCGTGCCTCCTCAAACAGCGCGGTCGGTTTTGACAATTTCGGTCATCGTCACGCCCAGCCGATTATCGTCCACCATCACCACTTCGCCGCGCGCAACGAGACGGTTATTGACGTAAATGTCGATGGCCTCTCCAAGTTTGCGGTCCAGTTCCACGACGGCACCGCGGCCCAGCTTGAGCAATTGGCTCACTTGCATCGTGGATTTGCCCAGAACGGCACTGACGGTGACGGGAATGTCGTAAACCGCTTCTAGATCACGTGCACCACGCGGGGCATTGGTGTCCTGGGAGGGCGGCACCGCGTCGCCCAACTCGGCAAGGTTCATGTCGTCAGCCATGCGTGGTCTCCAGATGCGGTGATGCCAGATCGGCAATCGGTTTCAGGCGTGGCGAGGCGAGGGGAGGCGCCGCAATCGACTGCGCGTTATCGGGGCGGGCTGCACTGGGAAGCAGGTCGAGGCTGCAGAGGATATCGCCCAAGGCTTGC
>CAIZGT010000405.1 GCA_903932545.1 uncultured Rhodospirillales bacterium | reverse complement strand
GCCGTTACCGGAGCCCGGTACTCCGCAGGCTGGAGCCATCCCCACAACAGCACGATGCGCAGATATTACGAACAATCCCACAGCATCGACAGATCTGATAACTGGCCGCAAATGCCAAGTCGCCTTGCCAAGTCCGGGAAATTATCGAATTTGTTTCAACGATATCGTTGTTGATCGCATCGATTTTCCCGCGCAACACTGGTGGCCGTCGGAACTTCTGCAGTTTGTTCTTGATTCTAGACTCATCCCAATGCGTCAGCCGAAATCTGGCCCCAGTCGTGCGAAATGGAATTGGATTTTTCCAAATAGCTGCCGTGATTATTACAATATATCACAAGCCCATGTTGTGGCTGTTGACGCTCCTGGTTATAGTTCAAAAAATATATTATCGATTCATATGACATTATTTGGATTAAAATAGCTTCTCTAAATAATTTTATCTTATTTTTGCCACCCATTTGAGTGTTAAAGCGCATGCGCTCCGGGCCAGTTTGGCGGGGAATAAGGCCTCCAAGCGGCGGTACGCGCTAAGCAGAATTGGCGGAAGAGGTGGGATTCGAACCCACGGTAGGCTCACACCTACGGCGGTTTTCAAGACCGCTGCCTTAAACCACTCGGCCACCCTTCCAGCAGGTGAAACGCCACATTGGCGTTTGATGGTTCCCACCATCTAGCGAAACCTCCGCGCGGCTGCAATGTGTTGAAGTGCGCGCGGATGCGATACAGCCCTCTTGCAAACGCCTCAACGCGTTCTTTCTATATCGAACGATCGCGCGAAAGGCCCGATGAGCCGCACGCGCGCGAGGATTGATTGATCATTGGGGCTGACCGTGCGGACGTTGTGTTTAGGCACAGAATTCGCAAATTCTTGACCCGACGCGGGGCGAGAGGGCATGGGTCAGCGTGAATGGTTTGCTTGAGACAAAGGACCTTCATGCTGATTTTCTTCAAACGTTGCGGTCTGCGCATGCTGGCGGTGGGCGCGTTGACTGTGATGGCGGCGCAGGCGGCATTGGCGCAAACAGGTCAGCAGCCCGATTCAGCTAGTATTTTTACGCTGATCGGTGAAAACAGCACCATCAGCACCGCCGCGTTGACGGATCGCTATTACACCAACGGCCTCAGCGCTTCGTATCTGTCGGGCGAAGGGCAATTTCAGACGGTGTCAGATGCTGTGCGCACGCTGTTGGGAGACGGCGCGCCGCGCGTGTCGTTGGGGATCAGCCAGCAGATCTACACGCCAAACGACACCCATTCCCGCTTCCCACCGTCGCGGGATCGGCCGTATGCAGGCGTTTTGCTGGGCCATTTTGGGGTGGTGCAGGACAGCGATTCAACCCGCACCAGCCTTGGAGTGCAGGCCGGTATGACCGGCCCTTCCGCCATGGGGCGGCCGGTGCAAAACGGCTGGCACACCGTGATTGGCCAGCGCGGCAATGCCGGTTGGAACTCGCAAATCCATGATGAGCCGGTGTTCGCGGCCACCGCTAGCAAGGTGTGGCGGCAGAGCTTGGGCCAACTCGGCGGGCTGGAAACCGACGCGTTGCCCGCGATTGGTGCCACGCTCGGCACATTGCGCACCGATGCACAAGCCGGGTTCACGTTGCGGATCGGACGCGGTTTGGCGAATGATTTTGGTGCCCCTCGCATCCGCGCGCTATCAGGCGGCGAGGCGTTTCATGGTGGTGATCGCATCGGCTGGTATTTGTTCGCCGCCCTGCACGGCGCGGCGGTGAACAACGACATCACGCTGAACGGCAACAATTTTCGCGCGAGCCGGAGTGTGAGCCTGGTGCCGTTGGTGGGTGATGCTGCGTTTGGCGCGGCGCTTGTTACGCATGGGATGCGCATCAGTTACACACAGGCGATTGAGACACAGGATTTCAAACACCAAAAAGGCGGCGCACATCAATTCGGCTCGTTGGATTTGTCTGTCCGGTTCTAGCCGACCGAGGCCGCCAGAACCGGGGCCAGCGCGCGATACTCGGCCGCGCGCGCGGCCCCTGGTCGCCACGCAAAGCCAAGGGTGCGAAACGCGCCGTCACCGGCGAGTTTGCGCAACTCAATGCCAGTGCCGTCGGCCAGCCCAGCCTTGACCGCAACCCCCGGCAACAATGTGCAGCCCAGCCCGCCTGCGACCATCTGCACCAAAGTGTGCAGGCTGGTGGCGGCAAATTCGCCATCCGGCCCATCGCCACGCTCTACGCCGCAGGCCGAAAGCGCCTGATCACGCAGGCAATGGCCGTCTTCCAGCAGCAGCAGATTTTGCGTGGCAAGCGCTGCCGCAGACACGCTCTCCCGCGCTGCCAATGGGTGGCCAGGTGGCAGAGCGGCGAAAAACGGATCATGCGCCACCGCCAATGTTTCATATCCTGAACAGGCGCAGGGCAAGGCCAGCAAAGCGAGATCCAGACGGCCAGTGCCAAGATCGTCGATCAATCGTCGCGTGGTGTCTTCGCGCAGGAACAGCCGCAGCGCTGGGAAATTCTGCCGCAGGGCTGGCATCAGGCGCGGCAACACGAAGGGGCTGATGGTGGGGATGACACCCAGCCGCAGCTTGCCACTCATCGGCGCGCGGGCGGCGTCGGCGGCTTCCACGATGGTTGTCAGCGCCGCAAGGGCGGTGTGCGCCCGTGCCACCAACTCGCGCCCGAGCGGGGTGAACATCACCCGCTTGCCGGTGTCACGATCCAGAATGCGCACATCCATCTGTCGCTCCAGCGCCAACAGCCCCGCCGAGAGAGTAGATTGCGTAACCGCGCAGGCCTCCGCCGCCCGGCCGAAATGCAGATGTTCGGCCAACGCGGTGAGATAGCGGAGTTGCTGTGGAGTGGGCAGTGGGGTCATCGATCCAGTCGATCATATCTTATCATATTTTTCATTAGACCACTTATTCGCGGATGCAGCATATACTCTCTCGCAGTCGCAGCATGGCTGTGCCGTTTGGGCAGACATGCTGGCGCTCTGGCTTTTACTCTCGTGAGGAGATTTCCATGCTGACCGTTGGCGATAAATTCCCCGAATTCAATCTCACCGCCGTCAAGGGCGGTCCCGATGGCCTCAAAGGTCCGGGCGTATCGTTTACCGATATCGACAACAGCACCAACGAAGGCAAGTGGAAGATTGTGTTCTTCTGGCCGAAGGATTTCACCTTCATCTGCCCGACCGAAATTGCTGCGTTCGGCAAGCTGAACGGTGATTTCAACGACCGAGACGCGGTGGTTTACGGCGTTTCGACCGACAGCGAGTTTGTGCATCTCAACTGGCGTTTGCACAACAAAGACATCAACGACCTGCCGTTCGACATGCTGGCCGACATCAAGCGTGAGCTGGCTTCGGCGCTGGGCATCCTGGACAAGTCGGCAGGCGTTGCCCTGCGCGCCACCTTCATCGTGGACCCGTATGGCACCATCCAGTGGGCCGCTGCCAACGGCCTGAACGTGGGTCGTAACCCCGAGGAAGTGATCCGCGTTCTCGACGCCTTGCAG
>CAIZGT010000404.1 GCA_903932545.1 uncultured Rhodospirillales bacterium | reverse complement strand
TTGCCCGCCTTGGTGCGGTTGACCAACAGCCAGAGCAGCCCGATCGCGGACCAAGAGATAACGGCTGTGACAATCTCCTGCACCGGTGTGCGCACCCCCGCCAGCATCACCACGCCTTCGATCAGCGGGCGGACGGTTTTCGGGTTGGAGGTGAAGGCATAGGCAACCGCCTCCTGAATCATAATCCCCCACAGCAACGTGGCGGTGAGGATGAAGATCTCCTTCTCCTCGCGCGGAATGCGGCGCGAGGTTTGGATCGGGCGAACGATCAGGGAATAGGTGATCAACGCCGTGATCACCGCCGCACACACCCCGCCGGCAGCACCCCCCACAGCCCCCCAGCCGAGATCGCCCGCGAATGCCCAAGCGGCCACGGCAGCGGTGACCATGATAGCGCCATGGCTGAGATTGAGCACCCCGGAGACGCCAAAGATGAGGGTGAAGCCGATGGCGCCCAGGCCGTAAAGGCTACTGATCGCGAACCCGTCGATCAGAATTTGCAGGAGTTTCATGAAGTTGCTTTGCAAATACAACGTAGGGCGAGTGCTACCCGCCAACCGTGCCAGCGGGCAGGATGGCGGGTTGCACCCGCCCTACGAAAACAGCGGATCAAATCAGTTCGTCGCACCCGTTTTGATAAACGCTGGGAAGCTGATTTTGGCGTTGGCAATCTCCGTCGGCCACACCGTCACCTGCTTGCCGCCCTGCCATTGCACGATCATGCCGCCGATATATTCGGGGCTGACTTTGATGGCGTGGGTGAACTCACTGTCTCGACCATGGAACTCCACCTTGCCGATGGTGCCAACATAGGAGGTGGTCTCCAGCGCGGCCACCAGCTTGTCCGGGTCGGTGCTGTTGGCGCGCTTGATCGCATCGACGATGTAATACACCTCGTCATAAGCGGTGTAGCCGGCATAGGCGGGCGTGATGCCAAAGCGCTTCACATACGCGTTCACGAACGGCAGGGATTTCGGCGTCACCGCAACATCTGGCGCGGAAATCGTTTGATACAGCACGCCTTCAGCCGAGCCGTTGGTGTCTTTATAGAACGTGCTCGATGTCGCTTGGCTAGAGATGCCAACCATCGGGATCGGCACTTGCTGATCATGCCACTGCACGGTGGGCTGCACGCCGATATGGGCGATGCCTGTTACCATCACATCTGGCTTTTGGCCTTCGATCTTGTTGAAGATCGGGGTGAAATCGGTGGTGTCGGGCGACATGCGGATGTGATCGACCACCTGAATGCCGATTTTGGGCAGGCATTTGAGGTATTCGGCGTCGAGCGGGATCGTCCAGGCGGCGTCTTCGCTGACCACGACGGCGGTTTTCCAGCCGAGTTTCGGCCCCAGCACTTTGAGGCCATCACATACCGAATCGGCGAGGAAGGTGGAGGCCATGTAGCCGTGGAAGGTGTATTTCAGATGGTCGTAATCGTCGTGTACGCGATGTGAGATCACGTCGCTGGCCGCACCCGGCGTGATCATCGGCAGTTTTAACCGCCCGGTCCAGGGCTCCA
>CAIZGT010000403.1 GCA_903932545.1 uncultured Rhodospirillales bacterium | reverse complement strand
CCTGCCCAGATTTTGGGAGCAAGGCCGTCACAGGCGGCTGGCCGTTGCCGGATCCGGCAAAATTCCATGGCAATACTGCGGAATGCTCGACCCTGCTCAACGAGCTGTATGCGAGTTTGCACCGCCGCATTTCTGTCTTCATCAGCCTGCCATTCGCATCGCTCGATCGCATCGCTGTGCGAGCTCGACTTGATGAGATCGGCACTGTGGCGGGTTCCATGGCTAAAGAGGGACGCTAACAGATGCGCGTGGGAATTAATGGCTTGGGCCGAATTGGCCGTCTGGCGTTGCGCGCGGCTCTTGGCGGTGTCTTCCGCGAGAGCGACGATCCGCGCGCCGACAATCGCCTTAACGTGGTGCACGTCAACGAATTGAAGGGCGGGGCGGCCACCGCCGCACATCTCCTGCAGTTCGACAGCATCCATGGTCGGTGGCGGGAAAATATCGAGGCCGATGGCGAATCAGCCATCACCATCGGCAAACGTCGCATCGGCTTCAGCGCTGCGCCTGCGCCCGACGGCGTGGCCTGGGGCGATTTGGGGTGCGAATTGGTGCTGGAATGCACCGGCAAATTCCTCACCCAAGGCGCTTTGCAGGGCTATTTTGATCGTGGTGTAAAGCGCGTCATCGTGGCAGCACCCGTCAAGGATGCGACTGCGCTCAATGTGGTCGTGGGCGTAAACGACCAACTTTATAATCCGTCCGTCCATCACCTTCTCACCGCAGCATCCTGTACGACGAACTGCCTCGCCCCGGTGGTGAAGGTGGTGCACGAGGCGCTGGGCATTCGTCACGGCCAGATAACAACGATCCACGACCCAACAAACACCAACGTCGTCATCGACCTGCCGCACAAAGATCTCCGCCGTGCCCGTTCAGCGATGCTTTCTTTGCAGCCGACCACCACAGGCAGTGCGACAGCGATTGCGCTGATCTATCCCGAGTTGAAAGGACGCCTCAATGGGCATGCGGTGCGCGCACCCGTGCTCAACGCCTCGCTGACCGATTGCGTGTTCGAGTTGCAACGCGCGACCACCGAGGCCGACGTGAACG
Organism: uncultured Rhodospirillales bacterium; assembly: GCA_903932545.1. Taxonomy (GTDB): domain Bacteria; phylum Pseudomonadota; class Alphaproteobacteria; order Acetobacterales; family Acetobacteraceae; genus CAIQQQ01. The sequence continues at coordinate 6,890 of CAIZGT010000403.1, read as the reverse complement.
AGTTGTTCCGCGAGGCTGCCGCCGGCCCGCTGGCTGGCATTCTCGGCTATGAAACCCGCCCGCTGGTCTCTGCCGACTATGCCAACGACACGCGCAGTTCCATCGTCGATGCGCCAAGCACCATGGTCACCGACGGGACGATGCTGAAAGTCTATGCCTGGTACGACAACGAGATGGGGTATGCCTGCCGCATGGTTGATCTGGCCTGCATTGTCGAACAGCGGGGTCTGTAATGTCCGGCATTCGCAACTACGCCATCGTGACGGCGAGCTACATGACCTTCACGCTCACCGATGGCGCGTTGCGGATGCTGGTGCTGCTGCATTTCTACCAGCTGGGATATACGCCGTTCACGTTGGCCTTTTTGTTCCTGCTTTATGAGACGGCAGGGATTTTTGCCAATCTGGGCGGTGGCTGGCTCGCGCTGCGGTTCGGCATCCCGCGGATGCTCGGCGTTGGTATGGCATTGCAGATCGGCGGGCTTTTGATGCTTTCGGCGCTGAACCCGAACTGGGATGCAACGCTTTCCGTCACCTACGTGGTGTTGGCGCAGGGCATCGCCGGGGTGGCGAAGGATCTGACCAAAACGGCCTCGAAATCCGCCATCAAGGCTTCCTCGCAACAGGGTGCCGGGCAGCTGTTCAAATGGGTTGCCTGGTTCACCGGCTCAAAGAACGCCATGAAGGGGATCGGCTTCTTTGTCGGTGGCGCGTTGCTCCAGTTCGTCGGGTTTGCGTTCGCACTTCGGCTCATGGCGGCGGTGCTTGCCTCTGTCCTGGTGGCCGTCGTGTTGTCACTGCCGCGCACGCTGGGTAAAGCGAAGTCTTCGAAAAGCTTCCAGGAATTGTTCGCCAAAACACCGGCGATCAATCTGCTTGCGGCGGCACGTATCTTCATGTTCGGCTCGCGCGACGTTTGGTTTGTCGTAGGTTTGCCGGTGTTTCTGTATGCCAACGGCTGGCACTACATTTGGGTGGCGGGATTCCTTGCCGCCTGGACGGTTGGCTATGGTGGCGTTCAAGCGCTGGCACCTTCCGTCGTCCGGCGCAGCACGGATGGCCTCTCGCGTGAGGTGCCCGAAGCCCGTTTGTGGGGAGCGATCCTGACCGCCATTCCGGTTGCTATCGCTTTGGCGCTTACGTTTGCTGGCAGTGTGCGCCCGGATATCATCGTCGTTGTCGGCTTGGCGATCTTTGGCTTTGCCTTCGCGGTGATTTCCTCCCTGCACTCCTATCTGATCCTGGCCTATGCCGGATCAGAGAAGGCCGCCGAGGATGTCGGCTTCTATTACGCTGCCAATGCTTGCGGACGCCTGATCGGGATCTTACTGTCGGGCGTGCTGACGCAAATGGCAGGTCTGCCGGGATGTCTTTGGGGCTCCGCTGCGATGTTGGCAATCTGCCTTGCCATCACCCTCGCACTGCCGTCCGACGCCAATGCAAGGCGTGCGTCATTGGCCTGATTTTAATTGGATCGCCGTGCGGCTGCTTTTCACGGCTGATCCAATTCATGGCCCATAGCCGCACTGTCTTTCAACAGCATCCAACGCCCCGAACATCACGCATGCAGACCGGGAGCCTCCTGGCCGGTGCGCGCGACATATTCGGTATAGCCGCCATCATATTGGTGGATCCCCTCCGGCGTCAGTTCCAACACCCGGTTGGACAGCGCGCCGAGAAAATGCCGGTCATGCGAGACGAACAACATCGTGCCCTCAAAAGTTGAGAGTGAAGAGATCAGCATCTCCTTGGTCGCAATGTCCAAATGGTTGGTTGGTTCGTCCAAAACCAGAAAATTCGGTGGGTCGAACAGCATCATCGCCATCACCAACCGCGCCTTCTCACCGCCGGAAAGCACGCGGCAACGCTTGTCCACCTCGTCGCCGGAGAACCCGAACGCGCCCGCCAGCGCGCGCAGGGGGGCTTGGCCGTCACGCGGGAAATTATGCTCTAACGTCTCGAACACCGTGCGCTCGCCGTCGAGCAAATCCATGGCGTGCTGCGCGAAGTAGCCCATCTTGACGCTGCCACCGAGATTAACCGTGCCCGCATCCGGCGCGGTCGAGCCGGTGACGAGTTTGAGCAGGGTGGATTTCCCCGCGCCATTCACGCCGAGCACACAGCAACGCTCCTTGCGACGCACCAGCAGGTCGAGCCCCTGATAGATCACCTTGTTGCCGTAGCGTTTGTGCACTGCGCTGAGTTTGGCCACGTCATCGCCAGAGCGCGGCGCGGTGCGGAACTCAAAGGCCACAGACGTGCGGCGCTTCGGGGGCTCAACGCGCTCGATTTTGTCCAGCTTCTTCACCCGGCTCTGCACCTGGGCGGCATGGCTGGCGCGGGCTTTAAAGCGTTCGATGAAGTTGATCTCTTTGGCCAGCATCGCCTGCTGGCGTTCGAACTGCGCCTGTTGGTGCTTTTCGTTCAGCGCGCGCTGGACCTCATAGAATTCGTAATCACCAGTAAAACTCGTCAGGTTGCCGCCGTCGATCTCGATCACCTTGTTGATGATGCGGTTCATGAAAGCGCGATCATGCGAGGTCATCAGCAGCGCGCCGTCGTAATTGGCGAGGAAGGATTCGAGCCAGATGAGGCTCTCCAAATCCAAATGGTTGCTCGGCTCGTCGAGTAGCATCACATCTGGCCGCATCAGCAAAATCCGCCCCAGAGCCACGCGCATCTTCCAGCCGCCGGACAGTTTGCCCACATCTGCGTCCATCATCTCTTGGCTGAAACCGAGCCCGTCGAGCACCTCACGCGCGCGACCGTCCAGCGCGTAGCCGTCGAGCTCCTCAAAGCGCGCCTGAACTTCGCCGAAACGTTCAATGATGGCGTCCATATTGTCGGCCTGATCAGGATCGGCCATCGCTGCTTCGAGTTGGGCGAGTTCACCACCCACTTCACTCACCGGCCCAGCCCCGTCCATAACCTCAGCCACCGCCGAGCGGCCCGCCATTTCGCCCACATCTTGGCTAAAGAAGCCGATGGTGATGCCGCGATCTGCCAAGATTTGGCCTTCATCCGGCTCTTCCTGTCCGGTGATCATCCGAAACAGCGTGGTCTTTCCCGCACCATTGGGGCCGACAAGGCCGACTTTTTCGCCCTTCTGCAACGCCGCCGAAGCTTCGATGAACACCAGTCGGGTGCCGTTCTGCTTGCTGATGTTGTCCAGGCGAATCATGCGGTCCTCAACGGCCTAAGCTATGGGCAGGGGCTTATACCAACTCAGCGCAATCGAGAAACCCAGCGTGGCGGTGCGAGTATTCATCTCACTTCCCGATAGTCATAAAACTGCGATATTTCGCGGCGCCGATTCAGGCTAGCGGATAACATCGTTCCGACAATGGGGGTCAAAATGCGGATTTTGTTGGCAATAGTCGCGGTATTCAGCGCCCTGGCCGTTCCCGCCGTAGCGCAGCAGCGCCCGCATAACGTGATCTTGTTTGTCGCCGATGGCCTGCGCCCCGGCGTGGTGACCCAGCAGAACGCGCCGACGATGTTGGCTCTTATGGCGCGCGGCGTGCGCTTCACCAACACGCATTCGCTGTTCCCCACTTTCACCACTGCCAACGCGTCGGGCATGGCAACCGGCCATATGCTGGGTGACTCCGGGGATTTCAGCAACACGATCTACACCGGCTTCCAGGTGCCGGGCGCGGGCGACAGCCTGACGCCGTTCCTGGAAAGTGACCCGGTGCTGGGCGATGTGGATGAGCATTTTTCCGGTGACTATCTCAATGAGGAGACCATCCTCAAAGCCGCGCGCGACACCGGCTATGCCACGGCAACAATCGGCAAACTCGGCCCGGCATTGATCTTTGACCACACCGAGCGCACCGGCCAGAAAACCATCGTGGTCGATGACATGACCGGTCGCACCGGCGGCATCCCGTTGTCTGACGAACTCAAGCAGCGGCTGACTGCTGCCGGGGTGGCAGTGCAGGCACCCACGCGCGGCGATAACGGCAAAGCCGGTGACGCCACCGCGTCCGGCACGATGGTGGCCAATGTGGAGCAGCAAAATTACTTCACTGACGTTACCACCAAGGCCGTACTGCCTTGGTTCAAAGCACGCAAAACGCCGTTCGTGATGGTGTATTGGTCGCGCGACCCCGATGGCACGCAGCACAATCAGGGTGACAGCCTCGGCCGTTTGATCCCTGGCATCAATGGCCCAACCTCAATGGCCGCGATCAAGAATGCGGATGACAATCTGGCCAAGCTGCTGGCGGCGCTGAAGGAGCAGGGTCTGGATGGCGATACGGATGTGATCATCACCTCTGATCACGGCTTCTCCACCATCTCCAAAGAGAGCGCGACTAGCTTTGCCGCCCAGCAGCGCTACAAGGACGTGACGCCGAACTTGGTGCCGCCTGGCTTTGTCGCCATCGATCTCGCGCACGCGTTGGGAATGAGCCTGTATGATCCAGATGCGAAATCCGCCCCGGTGGCGGCTGGCGCACACCCGTCGCGCGGCAACGGTCTGCTCGGCTCGGATCCGGCCAAGCCCGATGTGGTGGTGGCGTCCAATGGTGGGTCAGACCTGATTTATCTACCCAATGCTGACAAAGCCTTGGCTGCCAAAGTGGTGGCGTTCTTGTCCTCGCAGGATTATGTGAGCGGCTTGTTTGTTGATGACTCGCTTGGAAAAATCCCCGGCACGCTGCCGATGTCGGCCATCGCCCTGAAAGGCTCGGCCATCACCCCGATGCCCGCGATTGCACTGAACTTCCGCACCTTCGCAACTGGTTGCGCCGACCCGACCACCTGCGGGGTGGAAGTGGCCGATACCAGCTTGCAGCAGGGCCAAGGCATGCATGGCAATTTCTCCCGTGCCGATACCCGTAACATCATGGGAGCAGCTGGCCCGAGCTTCCGCCAGCATTTTGAAGACGCAGCGCCTGCCAGCAACGCCGATATTGGCAAAACGGTGGCCAAGCTGTTGGGCTTGAAAATTAAGGACAAGGGCAAATTGGTGGGCCGCGTGTTGTCGGAAGCGATGCCGAACAACGCAATGCCGACCACCAGGCAAGTGGTGTTGCGCTCTGAGCCGGATGCGTTGGGCCATGTGACCGTGGTAATGTCGCAGGTGGTGGGTGAAACCCGCTATTTCGACGTGGCCGGCTATCCGGGCCGCACGCTGGGCCTGCCTGCGGAAGGCTCGCGGTAAGCCGCGCCATCGGGTGATGATGCGGGTCAGGCCTCGATCACGAGAGTTGCGGGCGCAGTCGGTCGGGTTGATAAGCCTCCCTCTCAACGGGAGGCTTTGACCCAAACGATGACGGTTGCGATCGAAATGGGCAGCACCACGGCAGGTGCGCCAGCGATGCTTGATCTGGAGGAGCTGCTGGCCACCCGCTTGCTGGTGCAGGGCAATTCCGGCTCTGGCAAATCGCATCTGTTGCGCCGTCTGCTCGAACAGAGCAGCCCTTGGGTGCAGCAGGCGATCATCGACCCAGAGGGTGATTTCGTCACGCTGGCCGAGAGTTTTGGCCATTTGGTGATTGATGCGCAGGCGCAGACCGAGCAAAGCCTGCAATTGGCCGGTGAGCGGGCGCGGATGCATCGTGTCTCCACCGTGCTCAATCTGGAAGGGCTGGACGCGGAGAACCAACTTCGTCGTGCCGCCGCGTTTCTTGGCGGGCTGTTCGAGGTGGATCGCGATCACTGGTATCCGATGCTGGTGGTGGTGGACGAGGCACAGCTTTTTGCCCCCGCTGCTGCTGGTGAAATCTCGGACGAGGCGCGCAAGCTCTCGCTTGGCGCGATGACGAATTTGATGTGCCGCGGCCGCAAGCGTGGGCTGGCTGGCATTATTGCCACCCAGCGATTGGCCAAGCTTGCCAAGAACGTGGCCGCTGAGGCGTCCAATTTCCTGATGGGGCGCACGTTTCTGGATATCGACATGGCGCGCGCCGCCGATCTGCTCGGCATGGAGCGCAGGCAGGCGGAGGCGTTTCGCGATTTGGAGCGCGGTCATTTCATCGCACTTGGCCCGGCAATGTCACGTCGGCCGTTAAGCCTGCGCATCGGCGTCACCCAAACCCAGCCGCGCAACGTGATCCAGCGTCTGACGCCGCTGCCCAGAGCTGGGCTGGAGGATGCCCGCGCCGTCATACTCGCCGCCCCACCGCCAGAATCGTCGCGCCCACAGCGCAGGCCACCCGCCGCGCCCGCGCCGGATTTGCTGAGCCAGTTGATGGCCGCAGCACCACAGTTAGGTGCCGCACCGCGCACCGATCTGTTCGAGGCGCTGCCAAGCCGTGAGGCGTTGGCCGAGCAACGCGCGCGGCTTGACCGCATTCTGGGTGCCATCCTCGCCGACCCGGAGGCTGGGTTCCGCGCCATCGGCGTGCTGTATCAGGATTTCCTGGTCCGCTGCCGGATTGAGGGTTTGGGCTCCAACATCCCCGAACTTCCTGCCTTTCGCCGTATGCTGACCCGCGCGCGGGCTGGCGTCAGTGCCGAGATGGCGGATGAGGAGATTTGGCAAGATGTCTCCACCCGCGCATCGGCGCTGCCGGAGGATATGCAGGGCATTTTCATGATGATCGCCCGCGCCGCCAAAGATGGTGCGCCCTGCCCTGGTGATCCGGCCATCGCCCGCGCCTATGGCACCCGCTCGCTGGGCCGGGCGCGGCGGGTGCTGGCATATATCGAGGAACAGGGTTTGATCGTCTGCCAAACCGATGGCGCGGGAAGGCGAATTGTCACCCTGGTGGAACTCGCCTGGGTCACCGCGCCGGGCGATACGCTGGCTGATGATGCGGTGTCAGCGTGATCTAGAGCGGTTATCTCGATCTCAGCTTGGCCACAATGCAAGCCGCCCGACCAGCCATGTCGGGCAATATTTCATAGCATTGCAGTGCTCGGGCGGCAAGGTGATGATGG
>CAIZGT010000402.1 GCA_903932545.1 uncultured Rhodospirillales bacterium | reverse complement strand
CCGACATGGATGCGGCTGCGCAACGCCTGGCCCATGCCGTCACCCATGGCGAGACGGTGGCGGTGTTTGGCGATTACGATGTGGACGGAGCCTCCTCCGGCGCGCTGATGGCGCTGGTGTTGCGCCATTTGGGCTGCACCGTGATCTCCTACGTGCCGGACCGGATGCGCGAGGGCTATGGCCCCAACGCCGCCGCCCTCCGTGCTCTGGCCGCGCGTGGCGCCACGCTGATCGTCTGCGTTGATTGCGGCACGGCGGCGGCAGATATTTTGGCCACGGTGACGGACCGCACCGACCTGATTGTGCTCGACCACCACGCGAGCCAAGGCGATCTGCCGCGCATCGCTGCCGTGGTGAACCCCAATCGGCCCGACTGCAATTCCGGACTCCGCTTTCTTTGTGCCGCTGGGGTTGCGTTCATGGCCGCCGTCGCCCTGCATCGCACGCTGCGCGGCCAGGGCTTTTTCGCGACACGACCGGAACCCGACCTCAAGCAATTGCTAGATCTCGTTGCCCTGGCAACCGTGTGCGATGTGATGCCGCTGGTCGGCCTCAACCGCGCCTTCGTTACGGCGGGTCTGAAAGTTCTCGCGCGCCGTGAACGCCCAGGCCTGCAGGCTTTGTTGGAGGCGGCCAAGGTGACGGAGACTCCCACCGCGATGAGCCTCGGCTGGGCGCTCGGCCCGCGCATCAATGCGGTCGGGCGGATCAGTGACGCCGATCTCGGCTTGCGTCTGCTGCTCACCGATGACGCGCTGGAAGCGCGTAGCCTCGCCAACACGCTGGACAGCATCAACCGCACCCGACAGACGGTGGAGGCTGATATGTTGGATGCCGCGATGCGTGAGGCAGAGGCGCAGCTTACCGCGGGCCATGCCAGCGTGCTGGTTTCGGGCGCGCAGTGGCATCCGGGCGTGGTCGGCATTGTAGCCGGCCGGATCAAGGAACGCTTCAACCGGCCTGCTTTGGTGGCAGGACGCGGTGAAGACGGTATGGCGAAGGGCTCAGGCCGTTCGGTGGCGGGGATTGATCTTGGCGCAGCGGTAATCGCTGCCCGCGCGCATGGCATTCTGACGAGCGGTGGCGGCCATGCGATGGCGGCAGGCTTCGGATTGCATGCGGCGCGGTTGGACGAGTTCCACGTCTTCCTGAATGAGCGCCTGGCGGCTGCGCGCGATCTGCCGGGCGCAGCCGATTTGGATATTGAAGCAGCCATGTCGATTCCCGGCTGCACGCTAGAGCTTGCTGAGCATCTCGCCCGCCTCGCCCCGTTTGGGGCGGGCAATCCGGAGCCTGCGCTGGTGATCCCCCGCGTCCGCGCCGCCCACGCTGAACGAATCGGCAAAGAGGGCAACACATTGCGGGTGTTCCTGGAAGGTGAGGGCAGTGGGCGGTTGAAATCTGTGCTGTTCCGTGCCGGAGAAGGCGCGCTTGCCAAGGCGCTTTTGGCCAGGGATGGCGCGGTTTTCCACGTGGCTGGGCATCTGCGTGCCGAGACCTGGCAGGGGCGCACAAGTCTGGGCTTCAACATTGTTGATGCTGCCATCGCGCAACCCGCTTGACGGCTCCTGGGTGCTCGACTACTTACGCGCCTCGGCTTCGTCCCGTTCGTCTAGAGGCCTAGGACACTGCCCTT
>CAIZGT010000401.1 GCA_903932545.1 uncultured Rhodospirillales bacterium | reverse complement strand
GCGGCGATAGCAGACGATGTCGAGCACGATGTCGGTGGCGAATTCCAGACGGAATTCAGCGGCGAACTGCGCGCACCACACCACGGCTTCCGGATTGTCACCGTTGACATGCAAGATCGGCGCTTGGATGGATTTCGCGACGTCCGTGCAATACAGGCCCGAATAGGCGTGCGCAGGAACGGTGGTGAAACCGATCTGATTGTTGGTGATGACGTGGACGGTGCCGCCGGTGCGGTAGCCGATCAACTGGCTCATCGCGAGCGTTTCATAGACCAGACCCTGACCGGCAAACGCCGCGTCACCATGCAGCACAATGCCCATCACGCTGCGGCGCGCATTGGTGTCACCGGCCATATCTTGGCGTGCACGCACTTTGCCCACCACCACTGGATCGACCGCTTCGAGATGCGACGGGTTCGGTTGGAGCGAGAGATGCACCTGCTTGCCTGCAACCTCAATATCCGTCGAGGTGCCGAGGTGGTACTTCACGTCACCCGAACCCTGCACATCATCCGGCTTGAAAGAGTTGCCGCCGAATTCGCTGAACAATTGGGTGTAGGGCTTCTTGACCACGTTCACGAGCGTGTTCAAGCGACCACGATGCGACATGCCGATGGCGATTTCGTTGACGCCAGACTTGGCGGCGGTTTCGATGATCGTCTGGATTGCCGGGATGGTGACTTCAGCGCCTTCAAGCCCGAAACGCTTGGTGCCGACGAAACGCTTCTGGCAGAACACTTCCAGGCCTTCAGCGTCGGTCAGTTGGCTGAGGATTTGCTTCTTGGTCTCGGCGTTGAACGCGGTGGCCCAAGGCGCACCCTCAACGCGGCGTTGGATCCAGGATTTTTGATCCGGATCCTGGATGTGCATGAATTCCACGCCGATTGGCCCGCAATAGGTCTGGCGCAGGGTCTGCAAAATCTGCCGTGGGGTGGCGGTCTCGAACCCCAGCACATGGTCAATGAACACCGGGCGATCCATGTCAGCCGCAGTGAAGCCATAGGTGGCAGGGTCGAGTTCTGGATGGGATTTTGGCTCGGTGAGGCCGAGCGGATCGAGCTTGGCTTCGAGATGGCCGCGCACGCGATAGGTGCGGATCATCATCAAGGCGCGGAGGCTGTCTTTGGTGGCGGCGCGAATATCATCGGTGGAGGTGGCAGGTGCTGTGGCGGGTTTGGCAGCTTTATCGCCTTTGGCGGCGGGTTTGGTCGGCTCAGGCTCACCCACATCGAAGCTACGCGGCGCCCAGGACGCGCCGACACTGTCTTCCAACACGGCGCGGGCATCGTCGCCAAGAGCGGTGAAGAGATCGGCAAAGCTTGGTTCGATAGAGTCCGGTTTGGCCACCCAACGGGCATAGAGATCGGCCAAATAGGCCAGATTTGCGCCGTTAAACGCAGTTGCGATGATGTCAACACCAGCCATGAACGTGTCCCTTATCCGACGTGCCGCGGCCACCCCTGCCCGCACCGCCCGTTTCTATACTCAGATTTAGCTTTGCGCTCCGCCCCCTTGCCGGATCGCAGGAATGCTCCCGCCGCATGGGATTGCGGC
>CAIZGT010000400.1 GCA_903932545.1 uncultured Rhodospirillales bacterium | reverse complement strand
GGATGGAGACCAGCGCAACACTGACGCATAAGAATAGTCAAAGCGCACCGTCAAAGCCGATGTCGTTGCTAGGGTGCGTTTTCGTTGACTTCGTTTGGCCGATCTGCGTCACATAAGTGACGTTATCTACCTGGGCTACACTTGCCTCATCTTCCCGATCTTCGCAGGCTTTGCCTTCGGGTGTCTTGAACTGGCTGTTGCGCCCGAATGAAATGCCCCAACAACCCGCGTGGGCAGCATGCGCACGCTATTTGCGAAGAGAGAGCCTTGCTATGCCGACAGGTACCGTAAAGTGGTTCAATGCCACCAAAGGATTTGGATTTATTATGCCATCCGACGGCGGAAAGGATGTGTTCGTTCACGTCACCGCTGTGCAAGCCGCCGGTTTGCGGGGCTTGGATGAAGGCCAGCCGATTCAGTTTGAAGTTACGATGGAGCGCGGCAAAGCAGCGGCGACCAACCTCAAGCCGGTTTGACCGGCACAAAACTGTGAAATACCGCCAATTTCGTGCGCGCTGCGATTGCTTTGAGACGATTTCATCCCAAATCCTCCGTAGCTAATTGAGCTTGCATGCGCCTAAGGAGACTTCGCTATGGCTACCGGCACTGTGAAATGGTTCAACGCCACCAAGGGTTTCGGCTTTATCGTGCCGAGTGATGGCGGCAAAGACGTGTTTGTCCACATCACCGCCGTCCAAGCGGCGGGGCTGAAAGGCCTCAATGACGGCCAAAAGCTGTCATACGAGGTCGCAATGGAACGCGGCAAGGCGGCGGCGACCAATCTCAAATTGGGTTGATTGATAACGCACGCAACGTGATCGTGGCGGGCTGGTTGGCCTGCCACGAGTTTGTTGTCATAAGCGTTGCATGATCTCAATATTTCTGGCTGGAGCTTTGCTCGGGCTGTCTATCGCCGCGCCGATCGGGCCAATGGCACTACTTTGTATTGGGCGGTGTCTTGATCGTGGATTGTTTGCGGGATTGGTGATTGGCCTCGGCATCGCAACCGGCGACATGCTGTATGGTGGCATTGCCGCGTTCGGCTTCTCGGCAGCTTCTGCCAGTCTGAGCCAATTTGCCCAACCGCTGCGCTTGGCGGGTGGTGGATTTCTGGTCTGGCTCGGGGTGCGGGCATTGACCAGGCAGTTATTCGCCAAGGCAGCAGGTTCTGAACCGCAAGCCCAGACAATCGCCGCGGGCTCGGCAGGCAATGATTATTTGATGGCGATTGCGCTGACGCTGACCAATCCGCAGACTATTTTGAGTTTTATCGCTGCCTTCGCCGCGATCGGAATGGCGAGCAATCGCGGCGATAGTATCCAGGCGATTGCCCTGATCGCCGGCGTTTTTGTCGGCTCGGCGCTGTGGTGGCTGGCGTTGTGCGCGGGGATTTCCAAGATCCGCCGCGCTCTATCACTGCAGGCACGACGCTGGATCGCTATCGCTTCATCCTGCCTGCTGATCGCGATGGGAATCATCTCAGCTATCGGAGGGTTCGAATGATCGAGTATTTTGAGGATCTGCGCATCGGCCAAATCTTTCGTGCTGGCCCGATCCTCGTCACCCGTGAGCGTATCATTGAATTTGCAAGCGAATTCGATCAGCAGCCAATGCATCTGAGCGAAGCTGAGGCGATTGGCACTTTGGCGGGTGAGTTGATCGCCAGCGGTTGGCATACCGGAGCCGTTACCATGCGGCTGCTCACCGATGGCGCAATGCCGAAGCTGGGCGGCAAGGGGATTGGCGCCGGGGTGGAGCAGATGAACTGGCCAAACCCGGTGCGACCCGGGGATTTGTTGTCCGCAGAAAGCGAAATTCTCGACCTGCGGCGCAGCAAGTCGAACCCGACGCGCGGAGTGATGCGGCTGCGCACTATCACCACCCAGCAAGACGGCAAAGTGGTTCAAAGCATCACCGCAAATATGATCATTCCTTGCCGTACCGAAGGTGCATAACTGCGTCATTTCGGTGACAACAGGGATGTGCTACTGCTCAGCCATATAAGGAAATTTTGAGCGGAGCTCGCCGGTGAAGGTCAATGTCGAGATCGAGTGCACGCCCGACGAAGCGCGCACGTTCATGGGTCTGCCAGATGTGAAGCCGATGCAGGCCGCCGTCATGGCCAAGCTGGAAGCACAGATGCTGGATGGCATTTCGGCAATGGCCCCGGATTCGATTCTCAAGACGTGGTTTGGCATGATGCCCGGCAGCGAGCAGATGCGCGATAGCTTCATGAATTTGCTCAAGAGCGGATTTACGGGATCGCGCTAGGGAGTGGGGCGGAAAAGCGAAGCGTCATCCGCCGCGCTTTGGAATTGCACAGACGGCGGATGACGCTTCACGCTTCCACCCTACAGAACCGCCCTTATCACCCCGATCAGCGCACAAACCGCCAGCGTTTTGTTCGCGCCAATATGAAGGCGGAACAGCAACAACGCCGCTATGGCTGATAGTGCTGCCACGAACACGTCCAGGCTCGCCAACACAGGCACATCAATCGCCAAGAATTTCGTGGTGGCCGAGAACAGCGTGTGCGTGGCGAACCACAGCGCCAGTGAGCCGATCACCCCCACCACCGACGCCGTCACCGCACCCAATGCAGCGGAGAGCCAACGCACTCCGCGCAGGGCTTCCACAAATGGTGCGCCCAGAAACACCCACAAAAAGCAGGGTATGAAAGTGACATAAGTCACCAACAACCCGCCCAAGGTGCCCGCCAGCAACGGCGGCAATTCACCCGGGCTGCGATAGGCGGCGAGGAAGCCGACATGCTGCACCACCATAATCAACGGCCCCGGCGTGGTCTCGGCCATGCCAAGGCCGGTGAGCATGTCGGCAGCGGTAAGCCAGTGGAATCGCTCCACCACCGCTTGCGCCACATAGGCCAACACCGAATACGCGCCGCCGAATGTTACCACCGCGACCTGGCTGAAAAAGCGGCTCAACGTGGCGAACACATTGTCTGGCCCGAGCCAGAGTTGCAGCAAAATCATCGGCCCAAGCCACAGCGGCAGCCAAACCGCGATCACCCGCAAAGCGCGGCTGAGGCTGGGGCGCGTGGCATCTTCGATCACCTCGGGTGTTGCCACTTGCACCGCGCCGAGGCGCTCGGCGAGAAATCCGGCGAGTGCTGCCGTGCCGATCACCAGCGGGAACGGCAGGGCGAAGACGAACAATGCAAGGAACGCCACCGCAGCCACCGCATCGGCAAAGCGCGATTTTAGCGCGCGTTTCGCCACTTTCAGCAGCGCCTCAATCACAATCACCAGCACAGCCGCCTGTAAGCCTGCGAACAATCCGCGCACTGCTGCAAGGTCACCCGCCAACACCGACAGCCACGACAACGCCATCAACGCGATAACGCCGGGCAGCACGAATAGGCCGCCTGCAATCAAACCGCCGCGCGTGCCGCCGATCAGCCAGCCCAGATAGGTTGCAAGCTGCTGCGCCTCTGGCCCTGGCAACAGCATGCAGAAATTCAGCGCATGGAGAAACCGCGCCTCAGACACCCAGCCGCGCTGCTCGACCACCTCGCGATGGATGGTGGCAATTTGCCCAGCGGGGCCGCCAAAGCTGAGGGCTGCCACACGCAGCCACACTTGCGTTGCCTCACGCTGTTCAACCACGCCGCTCTCCCAAAAACGCCGAAATCTCGCGCGCTGCATTCGCCAAACCCACCCGCTGCACCTGCACGCCTGCCGGGAACGCCGAGAGCAGACGTGAGGGTGTTTGACGATCCAGCAACACGAACACGCCGCGATCAGTCGCTGAGCGGATCAGCCGCCCAAATGCCTGCCGCAACCTGAACCGCACGACGCGGTCATCAAAGACCGACGGATTGCCGCCCGACAGATGCAATCGCCGCTCGCGATGCAGAATATCCGGGCGCGGCCACGGCACGCGCTCGAACACCACGAGGCGCAAAGCGCGGCCTGGCACGTCCACGCCGTCGCGCATTGCATCGGTGCCGAGCAGACATGAATCTTCCTCGGTGCGGAACACATCGACTAACGTGGCGTTATCCATCGCGTCTACATGTTGCGAGAACAGCGGAATTCCAGCGGCCTCCAACTCCGGCGCAATTTTGGCGTGAACCGCGCGCAGGCGAGAGATGGCGGTGAACAGCCCGAGCGCGCCGCCACCCGAGGCAAGGAACAGGGCGCGATAGGCCGAGGCCAGCGAGGCAATTTCGCGTGAATTCACGTCTGCGATCACAAACGCCCGCGTTTGCGCTGCGTAATCAAACGGGCTGGCAACTGCCACACGAATCGCCGGGCTGGCCAGATGCGGCGCGCCGACGCGGGCCTCAGCGTCATGCCACGCAGCTTCTGGATCGTCCTCGCCCGAATCACGCAAAGTGGCCGAGGTGATCAACATGCCATGTGCAGGTTGGGCGAGCACCGAGGCGAACGGGATCGACGGGTCGAGCCAATGGCGATGCAGCCCAACATCGCGATCACCCTGATCGCGCCGGTCAAGCCGCAGGAACATCACATATTGCGGCACCGTGCCGGGCTCGGGCGCGAATTCGGCGGCGTTCTTGAGCATACTGACCCAGGCCGACACCGGATCAATCGCCCGGCGCTTGAGCGTGCGCGCTGAGGCTTCGATGCGGTTGCGCATGTTGCTGTCAAGGTCTTCCGCCTCGTCATCCAACCACGCCAGCAGCCGATCATGCAGCGCCTTCAACGGTCGAGTGAGGCGCTCCAACGCGCGCGCGAGATTGAGCGCG
>CAIZGT010000399.1 GCA_903932545.1 uncultured Rhodospirillales bacterium | reverse complement strand
TATCAGATCTGTCGATGCTGTGGGATTGTTCGTAATATCTGTGCATCGTGCTGTTGTGGGGATGGCTCCAGCCTGCGGAGTACCGGGCTCCGGTAACGGCAGATTACTGGATGGCATAGCAACGATCCTGGTACCCGAACCGAACGAACCTGCTGGAAATCGGTTATAATACACATGTTGGTTGGGGTTAGCGGGATCGCTTTCTTGAATGTCAATATAGGTCGCTGCACCCAACTCCATACAAAATCCGGCGTGAATTAAACGGACAGCTGGATTGGTCGTCCCAGCGCCAGTGATATGATCATAATACCCAATGTTTATTCCGGCTGCCGAATCGACATTACAAACCCGGTAGTCGTATTTAAGCGGCTCTTGGAATTCCAAGCCAGTCCGAGTGATCACTGCAACGTCGCTCGTAGGTTTCGTTGCTGTCGGCGAGGAATCTATGGGGTTGGCGTCGATTGGTTGGTCAACCGCGCGGCATGCAAACAGCGTCGCTGTTGTTGTCACAAAACTGGTTGCGCCCGCAGGCCCTGCCTTGCACGAATAGCCATTGGCGATCGGCTTTTGCCATTCAATACGCACCAAGTCAGACGGTTGATCATGTGCCTGGAACTCGCAGTTGCCTCCAACGATTGTATAGTCGTCATCCATCGAAGGCGTTGCATTCGTGCGAGTAACTTGCACTTCAATGCCTTTGCCATACTGGCCTGTTGGGTCTTTGGCCGTGAATGAGCCGCACTGCAAGAAAGGCGACGGCATCTGTTGAGAGAAGACGGCACTCGCAGACAAAATCGTCATCAAAAAGGCTACAATCATGCGGCGCATGCGAGACTCCATTGAAATGTTCGTATTATTGTTAAGACATCAATGTTTATCTACTGTTTTCGATATCAAAAATTAACGAGTATTGCAAGAAAAATGCTGGCGCGGCGCTCGACATCGGTGTTTCGCCTGTGCTGACGGAATGCTTTGGCGAGGCCGTGGGTCTTTTTGTCGTTTGGGGTTACCGCACCGACGCAAAAATCTGGCACGTTGAATGCAAAGCCATCCGCACCAACCGGAGCACCCGCCAATGCCGCCCAAGACCTCCCGTCCCGATTTCGATGCTCTGGTCCGCCGGGCCGGGCTCAGCCTCACCGACACGCAGATCACCACGATTTACGGCGCATGGGGCTATGTCGAGCAGATGCTTGAGCGGGTGCGCACCCCTGGGCGCGATCGGGCGGCGGAGCCTGCGCATATCTTCAAACCGGATGCGTTCTTCGGGGGCGAAATCTGATGAACACGCCCACCATCGCCGAAGCCTCGGCCCTGATCGCCGCGCGCAAATTATCGCCGGTTGAACTCACCAAATCCCTGTTGGCGCGGATTGAGAAGCACGACGCCATCTACCACGCCTTCATCCAAATCACCCCCGAGCGCGCGTTGGATGACGCCAAAGCGGCAGAGGCGCGGATCATGGCGGGACAAGCGCGCGGCCCGCTCGACGGCATTCCGATTGCGCACAAGGATATCTACGGCACGCGCGGCATCGCCACCACGGCGCATTCCAAGCTGCTCGCAGGTTGGGTGCCGGATGCGGATGCAACGGTTGCCACCAAGCTTGCCGAGGCCGGCACGGTGATGCTCGGCAAGCTCTCCACCCATGAATTCGCATTTGGCGGCCCATCTTTCGATCTGCCCTGGCCACCGGCGCGCAACCCGTGGAACCCCGATCACTTCACCTCCGGCTCCTCGTCCGGCACAGCGGCGGCGGTGGGAGCCGGGTTCATCCTCGGCGGCACCGGCTCGGACACCGGCGGCTCGATCCGTGGCCCCGCCGCGTTGAGCGGCATTGCAGGGATCAAACCAACCTATGGCCTGTGCAGCCGTGCGGGCATTCTACCGTTGTCATTCTCGCTCGATCACGCCGGCCCGATGGCCTGGACCACGCAGGATTGCGCCATGCTGCTCCAAGCAATGGCGGGGTATGACCCGGCCGATCCGGCATCCGCCAATCGCCCGGTGCCGGATTTCAGCGCCGGGATCGGCCAAGATGTGAAAGGCCTTCGCATCGGCGTGCCGCGTCACTGGCACGAAACCGATCAGCGGGTGGACCCCAGCGTGCAGGCCGGGATCGATCAAGCGATTGCGGTCTTCCGCGATCAGGGTGCCGAGATTGTCGAAGTCGTGCTGCCCTCGCTGCTCGATTATCAGGCGGCGAATTTCATCATTCTGGTCTGTGAGGCGTTTTCGCTGCACGAGCCTTGGATGCGCACCCGCTGGAACGATTACGGTGAGTTGCTGCGTGATCGGATGGTGATGGGTGGCCTGATGGCGGCGACGGATTATGTGCAAGCATTGCGTCGTCGGCGCGAGATCTGCCAGATCACGGCAGACGCCACCAAGGGCATCGATCTGCTGCTCTCCACCGCTGCCCCCGCCGAGGCACCGCGCATAGATTCTGTGCCAAAATGGGCGAATGTTGCATTCCCTGGCTTCACCAACCCGTGCAATCTGCTGGGCTGGCCCGCTATCAGCGTCTGCTCCGGCTTCGGCCCGCACGGCTTGCCGGTGTCGATCCAAATTGCAGGCAAGCCGTTCCAAGAGGCGAAAGTGTTCCAGGCAGCGGATGCGTTTGAGCGCGCAACCCCATATCGTGATAAGCGGCCCGTTCTGGTTGGGTAATCGGAGTTAGATGTGAGAATGATCCTGCTGCTGGCCGTGCTGATTATCGCGGCCATCGGCTGGTGGCTTTATACCCCTGATGAAAATCGCGCGGAGCTTGAAGCCCGATACGCCGCGCCGCCGTCGCAATTTATAATGGTAGCGGGCGTGCGGCTGCATCTGCGTGACACTGGGCCACGCGAAGCGCCAGCGGTGATATTGCTCCACGGCTTCGGCTCCAGCCTGCACACTTGGGATGCGTGGGCGAAGCTGCTGGAGCCGCAATATCGCGTCGTCCGCTTCGACATCCCAGGCTTTGGCCTCACCGGGCCAGACCCCACCGGCGATTATGCCGACGATCGCAGCCATGCGGTGTTGGTGGCGTTGATGGACCAGCTTGGTATCCAACGCGCCACCCTCGTCGGCCATTCAATGGGCGGGCGGATTGCTTGGAGTTTCGCCGCCAAGCACCCGGAGCGCATGGCGAGGTTGGTGCTGATCGCCCCAGATGGCTTCGCCAGCCCCGATCTCAGCTACAATCAGACAGCAAAAGTGCCGTTGATGATGCGGTCTCTGCCTTTCACGCTGCCAGACTTCATGTTCCGCCCAAACGTAGAACTCTCCTACGGCGACCCGAAACGGCTGACTGACACGAATTACAACACCTACCGCGACATGATGCTCGCCCCCGGCGTGCGCCAAGCCATCGTGAATCGGATGGCGCAAATGGTGCTGCCCGATCCGGTGCCATTGCTCAAGCGTATCACCGTACCAACGCTGCTGCTGTGGGGCGTGACGGACCAGATGATCCCGCCAGTGAATGCAAAGGACTATCTGGCCGCATTGCCGAACGCGCAACTCGTCACGTTCCCAAACTTGGGACATGTGTGTTTCGAGGAAGCGCCCGAAGAGACCGTGAGGCCGCTGCTAAGTTTTTTAGCAACAGCGCCCTAATCCAACGTCTGCCGATACGACCGCACCGCGATCAGCCCCACCACCATCGCAAACAACGCCATTGGCCAAATATCCGGCCAAATATCGGCAAGCCCGTTGCCCTTGAGCAATGTGCCGCGACAGATGCGAATGATGTGGGTCAGTGGCAGCGCCGCGCCCACATATTGCGCCCACACCGGCATGCCTGCGAATGGGAACAGGAAGCCGGAAAGCAGCATCGATGGCAGCAGCGCGAAAGTGGACATTTGCTGCGCTGCCATTTGCGTGCGCGCCAGTGATGAAAAGGTGAAACCCATCGCCAGATTGCAGCCGACGAACAGCCCCAAGCAGAGCAACAGCAGCGGGATGGAGCCGAGCACCGGCACATGGAACACAAACACGGCGGCAACGAGGATCAACCCCACCTGAATATAGCCCAGGGCGATATACGGCACGATTTTGCCGAGCATCACCTCCAGCGGCTTGATCGGCATCGCCAGCAGATTCTCCATCGTCCCCGCCTCACGCTCGCGGGTGATGGCGAGCGTGGTGGCGATCATGGTGGAGAAGGAAAGGATGGTGCCGATCAGGCCGGGCACAATGTTAAAGGCGGTGATCTGCTCGGGGTTGTAACGGCTGTGCAGCGCCACCGTGAAGGCGGGTGCGGCGGAGACAACCGATTGGTGCAAATTGGGTGGCAGGTCGCGGGTCAATGCTGTTGGCACTATCACCTGCAACGCGGAGGCAGCCGCGGCAATCGCGGTTGGGTCGGTGGCGTCAGCCTCCATCAGGATTTGCGGCGAATCTCCACGATCCACCGCGCGCTCGAAATTGGGCGGGATGTGCAGTGCGAACATGATGTCTCCGCGCGCCAACGCCCGATCCACTTCGTATTCCGAGTTATATTCCCGCAGATCGAAATAGCTCGTGTTGGCGAGGGCGGTGACAATGTCGCGTTCATATTGGGAATGACCACCCGACAGGATCGCGGTCGGCAGATGGCGCGGATTGGTGTTGATTGCATAGCCGAACAGGAACAATTGCACCAAGGGCAGCATAATCGTCATGCCGACGGTGCCCTTGTCGCGCCGCATCTGGATCCATTCCTTGTGCAGCATTGCCAGAAAGCGCGTGACCGAAAATCCGCTCATGGGGTTGCTTCCTCGGTGCCGAGCAGATGGATGAACACGTCGTCGAGCCGGGCTGGCACGTCATGCCACGTCACACCCGGTGCCTTCAGCTCGGCGATCGCCGCCTCGACGACCGCCCGATCGGTGCCAACCACGCGCAGTGCTTGGCCGATAACGGTCGCACTCTCAATCCCCTTGGCCTCGCGCGCTTGATGAACAAGCTTGCCGATGCCCGCGCCACTGGCCTCAAACACCACGAGATGGGCGTTTTCCACCACGTCCACGGCCGGGCCTTGCACCACAATCTTGCCGCCCGCGAGATATACCACGCGGTGACATCGCTCTGCCTCGTCCATGTAGTGGGTGGAGACCAGCACCGTCATGCCGTCCAGCGCCATGTCGGAGATCAAATCCCAGAATGCGCGGCGGGCGCGGGCGTCCACGCCTGCGGTGGGTTCATCGAGCAACAGAAGCTTCGGTTTGTGCAGCACGGCGGCAGCCAGTGCGAGTCGCTGTTTCCAGCCACCGGAGAGTTCACCCGCAAGTTGCGCGGCGCGGTTGTCCAACTCCATACGCACCATAATGTCCTTCACCGCGGCCTCACGGTCGGGGATCTGGTAGAGTTGGGCGACGAAGTTCAGATTCTCTTCAACCGTGAGATCGACATAAAAGCTGAAGCGCTGGGTCATGTAGCCGATCTGCAGCCGGATCTCTTCGGATTGTTTGATGATGTCAAAACCCAGGCAGGTACCGCTGCCGGAATCAGGCGTGAGCAGGCCGCAGAGCAGGCGAATGGTGGTGGTCTTGCCGCTCCCATTGCCGCCAAGAAATCCGCAAATCTCGCCCTCCTGCACGGCGAGCGACAAGCCATCCACCACTTTGCGCGGGCCGAAGCTCTTGCGCAGACCTTTGACGTCGATCGCCGCCGTCATTTCGCAACCATCGTGCTGGCGGGCAACACGTCCACTGGCTGCCCGGGTTTGAGACGTGGCAGGCGGGCCGGGTCGGGATGGGCTTCGACCATGAACACCAGCGTGGCGCGGGCGGTTTCGCTGTAGATCACCGGCGGGGTGTATTCGGATTGGGTGGCGATGAAGCTGATGCGCGCGGTGAGATCGGGCGGGCATGAATCACATGCCACCCGGATAACATCGCCCGTCTTCACCAAAGCGAGATCCGGTTCCGACACGAAGAAGCGAACCAGAATATTCGTCGGCGGCAACAGCGCAATCACTGGGCTGCCCGCCGCCACTGTCTCACCTGGGCGGGAATAGGTTTCGGCGATAAGACCGGCGGCGGGGGCAGACACATGGCGCTGATCAAGCTTCCATTGCGCCGCCACCAGCGCCGCATGCGCCGCTTTGACGGCTGCGGTTTGGGCGGTGATGGCGTGAGCGCGGCCCGTCGTATCCTGGATCAGGTCAAGCTTGGCTTGTGCCGCGGCCACGTGTTCCCTCGCCGATTTGGTCTGATCCGTCAGTTGCTCAGCCGATTGGCGGGTTCCGGCCCCGCTGGGCAAGAGTTTGATCGCTCGTTCCATATCGCGTTTCAGCGAATCATACGCCGCCTGCATGTCCACCAAATTGGACCGCGCCTGCTCAATCTCAGCCGGACGCCCGGCAGCAGCGATATCGGCGAGCATTTCGCGCTGTTGCTCCGCTGTCGCTTGCGCCTGATCGCGGGCAGCGCGCTCATTGTCATCGTTCTGGTCAAACAACGCCGCCCCCGCCGCCACCGCATCGCCACGCGCGACGTGCAGATTGGTAAGCTGGCCGAGTGAGGTTGGGCCGATCTTGACGTAATCCGCATCCGCATAGCCAAGCCAGCGTGTCGGCGGTGGCGTGCGGCCCCAGCGGTACCAAGCAAAAATCGCAACGATCGGAATGAGGAGCAGCAGCCAACGGGCTTTGCGCGGCACGGTCATAAACAAGCTTCCCAGAGGTCGGCGCGCAGTTACATTAACCTCCGGCAAACGACTGAAGATTGATCAGGCGCAATCAGAGCCCTTATTGCGTTTTACACCGCTAGATATTTCTCGCGTATTGCGGAATCTACCTGCAACTCGGCCTGAGAGCCGGCCCATACCACACAGCCTTTCTCAACAATGAAGTGGCGATCAACGAAATTGTTGAGGGTATCTACCTCTTTGTCGATCACAATCAGCGCCAGCCCATCTTCGCGCAGGCGGCGCAGATGCGCCCAGATGTCTTGGCGGATCACCGGGGCGAGGCCTTCGGTGGCCTCATCGAGGATCAGCAGGCGCGGATTGGTCATCAGCGCGCGGCCAATCGCCAGCATTTGCTGCTCCCCGCCTGAGAGTTGCGAGCCGCCATTGTTCAGGCGCTCACCCAGGCGGGGGAAGAATGCCAGCACGCGCTCGAAATCCCATGGATTGGCCGCACCGTGTCGGCGGATTTCAGCCATCAGCAGGTTCTCACGCACCGTGAGATTGGGAAAAATATGCCGCCCCTCCGGCACCAGCCCGATGCCCAGATGCGCAATCTGATGTGGCTTCACATTGCGCAGGCTTTGGCCGTCGAAACGGATATCGCCCTTTGAAGCCGCGATCATGCCCATAACCGCGCGGATGGTGGTGGTTTTGCCCATGCCGTTGCGCCCGAGGAGCGAGATCACTTGATGCTCCGCCACCGCGAAACTCAGGCCGAACAGCACTTGCGAACTGCCATAACCAGCTTCGAGACGGTCCACTTCCAGCAGCATGATCAATGATGCCCCAAATAAGCGGCCTGCACGTCAGCATTGGCGCGGATGTCGGCGGGCGTGCCGGTGGCGATCAAGCGGCCTTGCACCAGCACCGAGAGCCGATCCGCCAGCGCAAACACCGCCTCCATATCATGCTCCACCAGCAGCATCGCGTAGTCGGATTTCAACTCTGCGAGGAGGCGCGTCATCTTCGCCCCGTCCATTTTGCCCATCCCCGCCATCGGCTCGTCGAGCAGCAACAGCGCAGGCCGCATCGCCATCGCCATCGCCAGTTCGAGCTGGCGGCGCTCGCCATGTGACAGCACGCTGGCCGGAACGCTGGTCATCGCCTCCAACCCCACCCGCACCAGAATGCCGCGCGCCTCGTCATTCAACGCACGATCCTGTGCAATCTGCGCCCAGAACCGGAACGAATGCCCCTGCCGCGCCTGCGCTGCGAGGCGTACATTTTCCAGCGCGGTGAAGTCCGGCAGCACCGAGGTGATCTGAAATGACCGCGCCAGCCCAATCTGCGCGCGGCGATGCGAGGGCAGGGCGGTGATGTCCGCGCCCTTGAACCAGATTGAGCCGCTGGAGGGCATCAATTCGCCCTGTAACTGTGAGATCAGCGTGGTTTTGCCTGCCCCGTTCGGGCCAATCAGCGCGTGGGTCTCGCCGGCCAGCACCGTAAGGCTCACATCACCCGTGGCGACCAGCCCGCCAAAGCGGCGCACGAGATTGCGGGTTTCGAGCAGAACGGTCATGCCGCGCGCACCCGGCGCAGCAGCCCGACCAGTCCGCCATTGAGATACACCGCCATGCCGATCACAATCAGTCCAAACGGCAATTGCCAGGCATTCGTCAAACCCGACAAGCCGAGTTCGAGCAGCAGAAAACACGCCGCCCCCAGCACCGGCCCCCACACCGTGCCAAGCCCGCCGAGCACACACATCACAATCAAATCGCCCGAGCGCACCCACGACATATCGGCAGGAGAGATAAACTGTGTGCCACCCGCCAGCAGCCCGCCCGCAAGGCCACAAATCGCGCCGGAGATTGCGACTGCTGCGAGCTTGTAGCGGATTGGCGGAATTCCCAGCGCCTTCACCCGCCGCTCATTCTGCGCCGTCGCCCGCAGCACCATGCCGAACCGGCTGCCGATCAGGCGTTGTGAGAATATCAGCACCACCGCCAGCACGCTCAGCGCCGCGTAGAAATACACCAGACGCTTGGATGGATCGAATCCCGCGAGGTTGAGTGTGCCAAGCATCTGCAACCCGTCCTCGCCGCCATAGCGGTCCAACGATACCGCGAGGTAAAACAGCATCTGGTTGAAGGCGAGCGTAATCATAATAAAATACGAGCCAGACGTGCGCAGTGACACCACGCCCATCAAACTCGCCACCGCTGCACTCGTCAGCGCCGCGAGCGGCAGCGTGATGAGCAAATTGCCGCTGCCACCCCACGCGACTGGCCCCAGCATCAGCGCCTCACCATTAAACTCGTGATACGAGGAAATCCCCACCACATAGCCGCCGACGCCGAACAACCCGGCATGCAGCAGGCTCACCATCCCGCCGAAGCCGAGCACGAGGTTCAACCCAACGGCTGCGATAGCGAACACCAGAATGCGGCTCGCCACCTTGATCGCAAATGGCTGCCCCATCGCCTGCGCCACGCTCGGCACAGCGGCGAACACGGCCAGAATCAGCATGATCGGCAGCCAATCGCGTATCAGCGGAGATTTAGCCATGAACCGGGAATAATCCTTTCGGCCGCCACGCCAAAATCGCCGCCATCGCGACAAAAATCGCCATGCTTCCGAGCGCGGGGGAGAGCAGCACCCTGCCAAATGTGTCAATCAGCCCAATCGCCAACGCCGCCACCAAGGCGCCGTTGATGGAGCCGATCCCGCCGATCACCGTCACCACCAGACACAAGATCAGCACCGGCTCGCCCATGCCAACCTGGACCGCCAAGATCGGCCCGGCCATTAGCCCGGCCAGTCCCGCAAGTGCGGCCCCGGCGGCGAACACGCCGATGAAGATCATCTCCACATTCACCCCCATCGCCGCCGCCATCGTGCGGTTGGAGGCGCCAGCGCGCACCCACATGCCGATGCGGGTGCGCATAATCACCGCATAGAGCAGTAAGCCCACCACAAGGCCGACGCCCAAGATCACCAGCCGGAACGCGGGGTAGTCCAGCCCGCTCCACAGATGCACCGAGCCATCGAGGCCAGCGGGCAGCGAGAAGCGCAACGGCACACCGCCCCAAATCTGGCGCGCGCCCTCGTTGAACACCAAGATCAGCCCGAACGTGACGAGCACCTGATCCAGATGCGTGCGCCGATAAAACCGCCGCAACAGCGCCACTTCCAACAAAGCCCCTGCCGCCGCCGTGACAATCACCGCCACAATCGCCCCCACCACGAAATACCCGGTCAGGCTCGCGACGGACGCCGCCACAAATGCGCCGAGCATATACAGCGAGCCATGCGCGAGGTTGATCAGGTTCATGATGCCAAACACCAGCGTGAGCCCGGCGGACATTAGAAACAGCATCACTCCCAACTGAATGCCGTTGAGGGTTTGTTCGATGAGAAGGGGAAGCGTCATGCCAGGCCCAATTCGTCATTGCCAGCGCAGCGCAGCAATCCACCGCGCCTGTGACTGCATCGCGGTGGCTTGCTGCGCTGTACTGGCAATGACGGCATTAAACTCATTCGGCCGAAGGCATCTGGCACTGCTCAGCGAATGTATCCACCGAGTTCGTTGCCATCTGCCCGCGCAGGGCCATCACGATCTGGCCTTTGTCGTTCTTGGTGATCTCGGTGAGATAGTAATCCTGGATCGGGTAGTGGTTGGTGTTGAAGCGAAACTTGCCGCGAACAGTGTCAAACTTCACCGTCTCCAGCGCCTTCTGGAATGCCTTTTTGTCTTCAATCTTGCCGCCAATCGTCTTCAACGCTGCATCAAGCAAGCGCGCGGTGTCGTAGGATTGCGCAGCATAAGGCGACGGAATGCGGTGGTATTTCGCCTCAAAATCCATCACGAACTTCACGCTTGTCGGATTCTGGAAGCTCTCTGACCAGAAATTTGAGGCAAACGCTCCCAACGCCGCATCCCCCATCGCGGGCAGCACGGTCTGATCAAGCGAGAAAGACGGGCCATACAGCGGAATGTCCGCCTTCAATCCAGCCTGCGCGTATTGCTTGACGAAGTTGATGCCCATGCCGCCGGGCAGGAAGAAATACAGCCCATCCGGCTTGGCCGCGCGGATTTGCGCCAGTTCTGCGGCGTAATCAAGCTGGCCGAAGGTGGTGTAAACCTCGCCCACGATCTCGCCCTTGAAGCCGCGCTTGAAGCCTGCCAGCGAGTCTTTGCCCGCTGGATAGTTCGGCGCCACGATATACATCTTCTTCACGCCCTTGGAGGCAAGATAAGCACCCATCACCTCGGCCGGGGTGTCGTTCTGGAACGAAACGGTGAAGTAATGCGGGTTGCACTGCTTGCCCGCGTATTGGCTCAACCCGGCATTGGCGCTGATCACGAACGCGCCGGCATCGAGCGAGGGCTTGGCAAGTGCCAGCATCACGTTGGAGAACACCACGCCGGTGATAATCTGCGCGTGGTCACTCTCCACCATCTTATCGGCAAGCTGGCGACCCACATCCGGTTTGGCCTGATCGTCACCCTGCACCACCTCAACCTTTCGGCCGCCAAATTGACCGCCGGTGCTTTCGAGGCCGAGATTGAATCCGTCGAGCAATTCCTGTCCAAGCGAGCCGCCAAGGCCGGAGAAGGTCGAGATGAAGCCAACCTTGATCGGATCAGCCGCCTGTGCCGAGACGATCGAACTCAGCGCGAAAACGGTTGCCAGCAGCAAGTGACGCATCAATTTTCCTCCCCAGGAAGTCTCGTGTGGCGATGTTCGCCTATGGCAACAGGCTGTCACACTAATGCACCGATGTCATCGCACGGCTGCACCGATTCCGCTCAGGAAAGGGCTCGCTCTTCGTAATAACCGAGTTTTTCCTGGAGTGGCGTGTCGTGCACCCGGATCAGGAAGGCTGGCGCATCGTTCGGATTGTGATGTTCGATGTCGGCGAACACTGGCGCAGAGAAAGTGTCCTTGGCAGACCAGTGATGCACCGCGCCATTCACCGTCGAGACGCCACTGCCCTGCACCACATGGAACAGCGCACTGGCCGAATTCAACGCCGGTTTCAGCGTCTCGCCCGGGCGCAGCATCAGCGCGGTGAAACCCAGCACATGCAGCGCGTGTTCCCCGGTTTCCGGATTGATGTAATCCAACTCCACCGCCTCACCACCATGATGCGCGGCCATCTGTCGCAACGCCGCCTCGGTGCGCGCCCAGGGGTAGCGCATCATCGGAAACGCCGCGTCTGGCCGCTTGCTGCGATTGCGACGCGGGGCGAGACCGGCGGTGGCATACTCCACTTCCGACGTGTCGGGCCGATTGCGCGGCGCTTGCAGTGGCGATTCCACCGCGTAGGAGCCTTCGAGGAACATGAACAACGGCAGGTCCAGCGCATCCAGCCAAATCACCGGGGCGGTGCCGGAATGGCCGTGATCGTGCCAGCAGCCGGTGGGGGTAAGGATCACATCGCCCGCCACCATCGGCAATTTTTCACCGTCCACCACGGTGTAGGCGCCTTCGCCTTCCACCACGATGCGCGCAGCCGATGGCGTGTGCTTGTGCGCGGGCGCAGTCTCGCCCGGCTTGAGCAATTGCAGGCCGGCGTAAATGGTGGACGTTGCCTGCATCGTGCCAGGGCCACGACCGGGATCGGCAAGGAACAGCACGCGCCGCTCGGCTTTCTCCACCGGGGTGAGTTCGCCTGCCTCAATCACCAGCGGGCGCAGCATTGCGTACGACCACAAATGTGAACGGGTCACGGGTTTTGGCGCGCCATGCGGCAAGGCGTTGCGCATCTGTGGCCAGAGCGGCCCAACCGAGGCGGCTGCCATCGCATCGCGATAAGATTGCGGCAATTCTTCCATCGTACCGAGCTGCGTGGACATCCAACCCTCCCAAACTGGTGCGGCGTGTTGATCGCGCCTGTTCGCCAGAACTATAGTATGTGTCATCAGGATGCAGCCTTTCGCATGCTGATGATATCTGTGGTTGTCGCCTGAAACATGTCGCGTATTCTGGCAGATAACGAGATCGCCAAGGAAGTCGCAATGGTTCAGGCAGAGGCTGCGTCGTGCATCGATATCTACGCCATGCCCGGTCATCTGATCCGTCGCATGCACCAAGCCTCACAAGCGATTTTTGACAGCCAAATGGCGCGGGCGGGATTCGATCTCACCTCAGTGCAGTTCGCCGCTTTGCGGTTGATTGCCAATCGACCCGGCCTTGATCAAGCCAGCCTCGCCGC
>CAIZGT010000398.1 GCA_903932545.1 uncultured Rhodospirillales bacterium | reverse complement strand
GTGTTGAACGCGCTAGGTGCACCTGATGACGTGACAAAGGTTTTGGTGGCAGAGCGGGGGCGTATCGAGGCTGCAATTTCAAGGATGCGCACGGCGGAAAAGTAGTCGGCTGACATGTTGATGAAGATATTGCACTTGGTTAGGGACACCGCCGCCGCGTTTATCGAGGACAATGCGCTCAGCCGTGGAGCGGCAATCGCATTCTATACCGTCATATCGATTGCGCCGGTGCTGGTGATCGTCGTCGCAATTGCTGGCCTTGCTTTTGGCGAAGACGCGGCGCGGCATGCGATATCTGGCCAGATCTCCGGCCTCATGGGGACGCAGACAGCAGATGTATTGCAGGCCGCCATCGCAGGGGCCGACAATCGCCAATCTGGGATTTTGGCGACGGTCATTGGCCTCATCACCCTGTTCATCGCCGCATCAGGCGTATTTGGGGAGATGCAGGCAACTTTGAACGTGATTTGGAAGGCACATCCCAAGGGGGGCACAGTGTCCCAATTGATCCGGGCGCGCACCGCCAGCTTGGGGTTGGTAGCGGTGCTTGGCTTCTTGCTGATGGTGTCGCTGGTGATCAGCGCGCTGGTTGCAGCACTGGCCGATATTATTAACACCTATCTCCCGTTCGGGGCCGTCATCCTGGTTGCGCTGAATTTTGTGATTTCATTTGCGATGGTAGCGATCTTGTTCGGGGCAATTTACAAAATCTTGCCGGATCATAAATTAGAATGGCGGGATGTGATCATTGGTGCGGTCGCCAGTTCAGCGCTATTTGAGTTTGGGAAATTCTTCATCGGCTTCTATATCGGCAGAACAGCGATTGGTTCTAGCTATGGTGCGGCTGGGGCGCTTCTTGTTATGCTGGTATGGATTTATTATTCAGCGCAGATTTTTCTGCTCGGTGCGGAATTCACCAAAGTCTATGCCAGCAATTTCGGCAGCGATAAAAATCATCCCCTCGTTTCACCTAGCTGCGCCGACACCTCTAGGGCTGCGGGCGAATGACGCGACTTTGGATGCGGATTGGTATGGCGGGCGGTAGCCTTATTGTGCTGCTCGCCGTCGCAGCGCTCACGGCCCCGTTCTGGCTACGTCCGGCAGCAGAAGCGCGGGCGTCCACAGCACTTGGTCGCAAGGTCAGCATCGGCGCGCTTGCTGTGCATGCGTTTCCAATTCGCATTATTGCGTCCAACATCGTCGTCGCAGGTGGGGCAGACACGCCGCCGCTGGTAACGGCGGCAGAAATCGCCGCCACGCTGGATTTGGCGCCAACTTTAAGTCTCCACCTACCAGCGATTTCGGAGATCGCAATCATCCGGATGGATGTTCAAGCGGTGCAGACCCCGTCTGGTGGCACCAATTATACGCTGAATTTGCCCCCAGATAGTGGCGGCCCCACCCTGACGATTGGCGTCGTGAGGTTCACTGACAGTCACGCCCATCTGATCATGCCGCAATTGGCTGCTGATATGACATTGGCGTTGCAGACCGATGCAACTGCAGAGGCGGGCATTATTGGGGAACTCAGCGGCGTTTATCAGCGGCAAAAAATTACGGGCCATGTCAAGGCCGGTGGCGTGCTCAGCCTGCGAGACAGCGCCACGCCGTATCCGGTTGATGTTCTGG
>CAIZGT010000397.1 GCA_903932545.1 uncultured Rhodospirillales bacterium | reverse complement strand
TCCGGCGGCGAGCGCCAGCGAGTGGCCATTGGCCGGGCGCTGCTCTCCCAACCGCGCCTGTTGCTGATGGAAGAGCCGCTCTCGGCCCTGGATCGGCTGACCAAGGCAGACATCCTGCCCTTCCTTGAACGCCTGCATGCGCGCTTGGCACTGCCGATTATCTATATCACTCATGATATGGAGGAGGTTGAGCGCCTCGCCGATCATCTGGTGCTGATGCAAGCTGGGCGCGTGATTGCCGCCGGGCCATTGGCCGCACTGCAAAGCGACCCGGCACTGCCGTTGGTGCAAGCCCGTGATGCGGCGGTGAGCTTGGAGGCGGAGGTGCTGGCCTATGATCCGCAAGACGGCATGGCGCGCTTTGCTGTGCCCGGCGGCTCGTTTTTGGTGCCCTCTGCCCCGCTGGAGATCGGCGCCCAGCGCCGCCTGCGCATCCGCGCTGGCGATGTCAGCCTCGCTTGCGCGCCCTATCGCACCACCATCAGCAATATTCTGCCCGCACGCATTCTCAGCGCCACGGATTTGAACGCGCATGAGATTTTGGTGGTGCTGAGCCTCGGGGATGGGGGCTCTCGATTGTTGGCGCGGGTGACGCGGCGTTCCTGGACGATGTTGGCGCTGGGCGAAGGGGAGTGGGTCTATGCTCAGGTGAAGGGCGTGGCACTGGCGGCTTAGAGCCGTGAGGGGAGGTTTCGGGTTCCAGCCAAACGCATTCGGCGCGCACGCGTCAGAATTTCGCGATTGGCCGCAGTGATATCCCGCTTCACGCGACCCAGAGCTGTCGTTATATCCGCGTTTTCTTGATTTACGCCAACGCCCGATGGCGCTAATCCGCGCTGCATGCTGTGTGCGATCTGCCAAGCACACTGCCTGATCAGTCGGCATTACCCGCGCGCCCCTTCGCCCTGAGATACGAGAGTTATGAGCAATTTCAATGCAGAGACCGTGCTGAGCGTTCAGCATTGGACCGATCGCCTGTTCAGCTTCACCACCACCCGAGACCCGGCTTTCCGCTTTCGCAGCGGCCAGTTCACCATGATTGGCCTCGAAGTGGATGGCAAACCGTTGCTGCGTGCGTACAGCTTGGTAAGCACGCCCTATGATGAGCACCTCGAATTTCTCAGCATCAAAGTGCCCAACGGCCCGCTGACCAGCCGTTTGCAGCACATCGTGCCGGGTGATAAAGTTATTGTGGGCCGTAAGCCGGTCGGCACCTTGCTGGCCGACAATCTGCGCCCTGGTCGCAACCTGTATCTGCTCGGCACCGGCACTGGGCTGGCACCGTTCATGTGTCTGGTCCGCGATCCGGATGTATATGAACGTTTCGAGCGCATCGTGCTGGTGCATGGCTGCCGTCAGGTGGCCGAACTCGCGTATGAAGACCTGATCACCAATCAGCTGCCAAATGATGAATTCCTTGGCGAGTTGGTGCGCGAGAAGCTGCTCTATTACCCGACCGTCACCCGCGAGCCGTTCCGCAACACCGGGCGCATCACCTCCCTGATGGCGAGCGGCAAGATGATGACGGATTTGGGCCTTGATCCGCTCGACCCAGCGCATGATCGCGTCATGCTGTGTGGCAGCCCGGCGATGCTTTCGGACCTGGTGACGATGCTCGAGTCGCGAGGATTTGAGGAAGGCAACAACGCCAACCCGGGTGATTATGTGATCGAAAAGGCGTTCGTCGAAAAATAAATCGCGCGCTGGGCCACCCTGCTCATCCGGCGGGGTGATCTGCGCAACGATCGGGCGAGGCCGATCGGGCGGACAATGCGTTGATTGACCCAGGCACGCAGCAACTCGCCGTGCATTCTTCTCGCCGTTCCGGTGAAACATGCCGCGTGGCAAGTTGCTACGTTCCAACCCATCCACCGCGTGCTCTACGCCGCCTGGCGGATTTGGGTGGCGATGAATTGGCGGATGCTGGCTTCGGTGCGTTCGTCGAATTGGAACTGTAAGCGCACAAGGCCATTGTCATTGTCCACAACGCGGGCGCGCAGCGGTTCGGCGGTCAGGCCGGTGATGGTAAGCACATCGCCGCACGCCGCGTTGACCTGGGCGCGCAGTGCCAACCCGCTCTCTGAGATGTTGACGAGGTGACCGTCCTGGTTGGGTTTGTTGGCGTGTTGAACCTGAATGGCGCGTGAAAGATTGTGTCGCACCGAGCTCCGCCGCTCGGTTGAGCGCGCCATCGCCCCGACGAAGTGATCCACATCAGACTTGAGCAGCAGCGCCTGCTGGGTGAGCTCGGTGGCGGCACCCTGCAGATCATGCGCCACGGTGCCTGATGTCAGCGCGTCCTCACGAACTGCGCCGATGCCGTGAAAGACCGTGGCGGTTGAGCGGGCCGCTTCGTTGATATTGCGACTGATTTCCTCCGTGGCCGCCACTTGCTCGGTGACAGCGGCGGCGATGGCGGAACTGGTTTGATCAACCTGCCCCACCAGATCGGCCATTTGCTGGATAATGTCGGTGGCGCCCTTGGCGGATTGATGCACCGCCTCGATCCGACTGGTGATGTCGCCGGTGGCACGCGAGGTTTGTGCGGCCAGGGCTTTCACTTCCTGCGCCACCACGGCAAATCCCTTGCCGGCTTCCCCCGCTCGTGCCGCCTCAATCGTTGCGTTGAGCGCCAGGAGATTGGTCTGCCCTGCGACCGTATTGATCAGATCGATCACCTGCCCGGTGCCGACGACCACGCTCGTCAATTCATCCACCAGCCTGCGCGCACGATCTGCGTGGCCCACAAGGTCTTCGGTGGTGGCGCTGGAACGCTCGATCTGGATCGCAATCTCGCGGCAGGATGCCGCGAGTTGTTCGGCAGCTGACGCCACGATGCCAGCGTTTTGCTGTGCCTGTTGGGCGCTGCCCTCAACTTCGATGGTGCGCTCGCCGGTGCGGGTGGCGCTGGCGGTGAGTGCCTGGGCGGCTTGATCGAGATTGGCAGCGGAACGTGAGACCGTGTCCAACTGTCCGCTTACCGAGCGGTTGAAGTCACGTGCCAGACTTTCCAAGGCTTCCTGCCGACCACGGCGTTCCTGATCTACTTGCAGGCGCACCGCTTCAAAGCCATGATTCTCGGCCAGCGCCGCATGAAACACCCGCAAGGCGCGCGCGAGATCACCCAACTCGTCCCGCGCTTCGCGCTGCGGCAGGTTCATGTCCAAATCACCCTCGGCCAGCGCCAGAGTGGCCGCAGACAGTTGCGCAAGCGGGCGTATCACCAAGTTGCGCGCCATCAGCAGCATGAAGACGCCCGCGCACAGAAACAGCACACAGGTTAGGCCAGCGTTGCGCCATTGTCGTGCGCGCAGAGCCTCGATCCGCTGGTCCAGCAAGGTCGCAAGCGCACTGCCCGCATGATCATTAAAACTGGCGATGTTGCCAAGCAGCGCATCAGCCATCGAAATCGTGGCCTCGCCCTTTGGCAGCGCGGTGACGTAGCGGTCAATCTGCTCGTGCAAGCTGCTCCATTCACGCGCGAGGGCGGCTTTCAGCGCACCATCCGCATTGTCGGCGATGGCTGCGGTGAGCGATGTGTTGAGGCCATCAACACTGTCGCCCAGGCTACCAACAGCAATAAGCTCGGCAGCAGCATCACTTGCCGACACTGAGGCACCAGAGGGCATCGCAGCGATGCTGGCAACCCGGTCGATCAGGTCAGGCAAATGCGCCAACACCACGTCGGTGGTGTAGTAGCTGTCGAGAACATTATCGAGAATGAGGTTAGAGCGGTCACCGATGCGCACGATCAGCTCCCGTAATTTGCTCCGTGCGGCTTTCAGATTTTCGCCACTGCTTGCCGCCGCCGCCAAGGCTTTGGCGGTATCGTCTGCCATCTCGGCAGTTTCAATATCTTGGCCAAACGCGCTTTGCAGCTGCGCCACCCGATCCACCCATTCGGACGAACCAATGGTGCCACGCAGGCTGGCCTGGGCGGCGCGGGCCTGAATGCCGGCCAGACCATGCAGGAAATGCGCGCCTTGGACTTCCTTGGTGGTGAAGTCGATTTGGATGTTCTGCTCTGCCACCAGCATTCCCAAGCCAAACACCGTTGGCAGCAGGAAAACGATCGCGGACAGGCCAAGTTTGGGCGCTATTTTGAGAGACGCGAGCATGATGGACAAATTCCTTGCCACTGGTGTGAAGGCAGTGCTGCCTTGAGATTGACGGCGCTAAGTTGAGAAAGAATGAAAATTGCCGCCATCACGCCGCACTGCGCTGCCCAGTGTTCGTGCGCACCAAAACACCCGCGTTGTTCACACCCGCGTTGTTCACACCGGCATTGTTCCCGCCGGCAATATTGGGCGGAGCCACCACAATGCTGGCCCGCCCGGCGTGTTTGGCTTGGTAGAGAGCGGCGTCAGCCTGTGCGATCAGATCAGCCGGATTGCTGCCGATATCGGGGATCATCGATGCAACGCCAATGCTGACGGTGACGAACCCGCGTTCGGCCGCTTGATGCGGCATGGCGTGATGATGCAACGCGTCCAGCACGCGCTCGCCCACCTGTTGTCCCATTTCGGCGATGGTGTCGGGTAGGATGATGGCGAATTCCTCACCGCCATACCTTGTGACGAGATCACCCGCGCGCATCACCGAACTGGAGAGGATTTGTGCCACATGGCGCAGGCACTGGTCGCCCATCGGATGGCCATACAGATCGTTATAGGCCTTGAAATGGTCGGTATCGACCATCAGCAGCGACACCGGGCTTGCGGTCCGCATGGCGCGGTTCCACTCCTTGCGCATCATCTGGTCGAAATGCCGACGATTGGCGATGCCGGTGAGCGCATCGGTAACCGACATCGCGGAGAGCTCTGCATTGGCCTCCTCTAATTCCGCTTCCGCGTGTTTTTGCCGCGTGATGTCACGGATATTGGCGACAAACTCCCGCATCGCGCTTGAGGCGGCGCCTTGCGGGCTTTGGGTGAGCCGCGCCCGCATCTCCACCCAAACCTCGTCACATTCTGGCCGCCGGTAGCGAAAACGGGCCGAGGCCAGATTGGCGCCTGCGCGCAGCTGCGCGAAGGCTGCAAAAATCTCTGGTTCATCTTCGGCTGCCACATCGGCAAGCCAGCCCGTCCCGCGCAGATCTGGCAGTGATCGCCCGGTGATGGCGCAAAGGGAAGGGGAGGCGTAACGGCAATAGCCGGACATGCTGCCGCAGACGATGGCATCATCGGAATTGTCCGCCAGCAGGCGGTAAAGCCGCTCGGCACGCGCACGATCACGCAATTCCACTTCAATACGGTGGCTCAACACCAAGGCGGCGATCACCACCACGAGCAGGCATGCGATGTTGATCCGCGCCTCTTGCCACCAGGGTGCAAGAATATCAGCCTCAGAGCGTGAAACCATCACGCGCAGCTTGGTGCCACTCACCCGATGATAGGCGCCAACGCGCGGCAGCCCGTCGAGAATGCTGTTGAAGCCAAAGCTCTGGCCGTCTTCGAGGGTTTGGCCGATCTGCCAGCCGTTGGAGTTGCCAATACTGCGCCCCACATTGCTGGCGACATAAGGCTGGCGGACGAGAAACTGCCCGGTTTCATTGAGCAGGCTGATTGAGCCGTGCGGGCCGATATCGAACTTTGCAAAGAAATTTTGGAACAGATCCGTGCTTATCGTCGCGTCCACCACGCCACCAAACCGCCCATCTGCGGCATAGACCCGTCTGGTCACGGTGATGATCCAGCTATTATCTGCCTTGCTGCGGATCGGCAGCCCGATGCGCGCCACATCGGTGGCATGGCTCTGGTGGAACTGAAAATAATCCCGATCAGCGTAGTTCAGGTCCGCTTTGGTGCCGGGCACGGTGTTCACCAACCATCCACCCTGCGCGTCGAACAAAAACATGCCGTGTAAAGTGGGCAGATTGGCAAGGTTCTGATACATCAGCCCTTGCAACACCGGCAAATTTTTGTCTTCCACGCCGTAATGACTGACGGTGTTGCGCAGGCCGATCAATGCGGTGTCTGCAGTCAGGAACACGCCTT
The DNA here is from genome assembly GCA_903932545.1 of uncultured Rhodospirillales bacterium. GTDB lineage: Bacteria > Pseudomonadota > Alphaproteobacteria > Acetobacterales > Acetobacteraceae > CAIQQQ01. The sequence continues at coordinate 3,614 of CAIZGT010000397.1, read as the reverse complement.
GGCTGTACTGCGCCAGCGAGGCGGCGAGGTTGGCCACCTCTCGCCCGGCCTGCTCCAGATGCTCCTTGCGCGAGAGATAAAGTTGGGCCGCGTCGAACAAGACGAGGCTGAGGCAGGAGAACATCGAGATCACCGCCACCTTGCCGGTGAGCTTGCGATGAAGCTGCTGGAGATTTGGCCAACCCATTGAGGTTTATGTCCGCGAGACAATTGTCTGCGCAGATTGGGCCAGCATCCCTTAACGCCTGCTGAAGATGCCGCGCCTGATCAGGATTTATTCGCGCCGACGCCCGGGATGGTCACGCCGATCATGTCCCCCTCCCGCACTAGGGCGGCGAGTTGTTCATCACTCCAGCCCTCGGTGCCATCAGGGCGCATTGGCAGCACCATCCAGCGGTAATCGGCGGTGCTGTCCACCACGCGCAGTTGCATGGCCTCGGGCAGTGATGTGCCCCATTCGGTGAGCAAACCGCGTGGATCGCGCACCGCACGGGCGCGATAGGCGGCGGATTTGAACCAAAACGGTGGGTAGCCCAGCACCGCGCGCGGGTAGCAACTGCACAAGGTGCACACCACGAGGTGATGCGTCTGTTTGGTGTTTTCCAGCACGCCCAGCGGTGGCAGGCCGCGCATCGGGATGCCCATCTCTTCGGCCGCCATCGTGCCATCGGCCAGCATGCGGGCGCGAAATCCGGCGTCGGTCCAGGCGCGCGCCACCATGGCCGCCCCGCGCGCGGGGCTTGCCTGATCTGTGCTGGCGATGCGTTCTGTGATCTCCTCAGGGCGGACAATGCCCTTGCGCTCCAACAATCCGAGCACCGCATTCAGCAAATGTTCAGATTCTGCATGCAGGATGCTCATACCGCCTCCAGCCAAGATTCATAAAGTTCCACCACCACCGCGTCCCCTGTCTGCCCCTCGCCCCAGAATTGCGATTGCGCGAAACGAACGTGATACAGATTGAGCGTCTCCGCCTTGCGGGCAAACGCGAGGGCCTCCGGGTTGGGGAAGGCACCAAGATGGCGTTCAACCACGCCGCGCTGTCCGCGCAGATAATGCGGGGTGCGGATGTGGCACGCCCCGCGCGTTTCCGGCCAATCTAGCTTGACTCGCACATTTTGGCCCGGTTGGAAGATATCGGGCGTCAGCATCACGCCTCTCCCAAGGCGGCGCGCAATTCCGCCTCGCTCAACACGCCGCGTGCCAGCAGATTGTCGGCGATTGAGCGGATCCAGCGTTGATAATACGAGAGCGCGTGATACTCCGCCTCCGGAATCGCCTCGATGCCGCGCCGCAATTCATCCACGCTCATCACGCCCTTGGCACCAAGCAGGCCGCGCAACGCGTCCACTTTACGGTCGAATTCGGTGAGTGCGTGGCGCGACGTATCCACCGTTTCGCACATGAATTTCGACACACCGCCCATATCGTGATGCGCGCGGGGCTGGATTTCTGGAAGGATTGTGTCGGTCATGTTCAGACCTTCTGGTTGCGAATTCAGGGCGCGTCGAGCTTCTCATCGGGATAGATGCCATAGACATCATCGCGCTTGAGCCAGCCGCGATAGGCGAGCACTTCCACTTCACACCAAGGGGTGTCTGCCGCGCAACTGCGCAGATGTGCCACAACGCCGGGCTTGAGCAGCGCGATCGCTGCGGCATTGTCGTTGGCCTGGGCGCGAATGGTGCGGTCGGACCCGTGGATGATCACGCTGCGACGCTTCCACAGGCTGGGGGCGCGCACCCAGCCGATGATGTTGTCCTGATCCCGGATTTTCCGCCAATCACCCAGTTCGAGCAGGATTTCCACCGGCAGGTCGCGGCGGTGATACACCCAGTCAATCGGGTAATTCGTGCCTGGCCCCACGCGCAAATTCACGTCATCGAAGCGAAATGTCATGAAATAGGGCAGCTTTTGATGCGTCACGCTGCCAAGCCCTGCGGTGGAGAGCGGTGCGGGCTGCTCCTCGGCTGCAGGGGCTGGAGCAACGGCTGGGGCAGGGGGCGTGGCCGCTGTTGTTGCGGCAGACGGCGCCGCCGGTGCAGCGGGTTTCGGCTTGCTGACCTTGCTCGCCGGATGCTGGGCGTGCGTCTGGTTGGGTGGCTGCACCACCGGCGTTTGCGCCCGCGCTGTCTGAGCAGTCAGCAGAGCTAGGGCGGTGAGGAGAAGGAGATGGGGTCGTTTCATGCGCGTGGGCGCACAATGCCACGATTCTGGCTGCGTGGAAGCCATTGCGACACCACAATTCACAACGTGATGATTTGGCCGGGGCCAACCGCCTCAAGAAAGGTCACCACCCCCGCCACTTCGACGCCGGGGCGCAGGCTGGCCGCCAGGCCCGATACACGCAGGCCCGCCTCGCAGGCGATCATGCGCACATCAAGCGCCAGGCAGGCGTCGCGCAGCTCGGCGAGCGCGGCAACGCCCAGGGCGGCCATGCTGCGATCTGCCGCCAAAAATTCCGGCGCATCATCGCAGAATGCGGCGCAACCGTGATTGGTGGCGAACAGCACCACCTCGCGCCCGATGGCAGCGGCGGCACTGGCAGTTACAAATGCATAATGCGCACGCTCGTGCCCGCCAGAGATCAGCAGAATGCCGAGCGTTTCAGCCATGTGGCACAGTCTCCGAGCCGCTGCACACCGGGCAATGCGGGTCACGCTTGAAGCTGATGGTGCGAAACATCGCCCCCAACGCATCCCACAGCAGCAGGCGTCCAGACAGTGATTGGCCGATGCCGAGCAATTCTTTCAGCACTTCGGTCGCCTGCAACGTGCCCATCACCCCCGTCACCGCGCCGAACACCCCTGCCTCGCCACAGCTTGGCACCATGCCGTCCGGCGGCGCTTCGGGGTAGAGGCAGCGATAGCACGGACCGCCGGTATGCGGCTTGAAGGTGGAGAGTTGTCCCTCGAAGCGCAACACCGACGCTGAGACCAGCGTGCGTTTGCCAGCAACGCAAGCATCGTTGAGCATGAAGCGGGTTTTGAAATTGTCGCTGCCGTCGCACACCAGATCATAGCCCGCGATCAGGCCGTGCACGTTGCTTGCATCAAGCCGCATCTGATACGCCTCAACACTCACCTCCGGATTGATCGCTGACATTGCCGCCTGCGCGCTCGCCACTTTGGGCTGGCCCAGATCGGCCATGCCGTGTGCGATCTGGCGTTGCAGGTTGGAGAGTTCCACCACATCGTCGTCCACAATCCCGATCCGCCCCACCCCGGCGGCGGCGAGGTAGAGGGCGAGCGGGCTGCCGAGGCCACCTGCGCCGATGATCAGCACGCTGGCCGCGCGCAATTTCGCCTGCCCCACGCCGCCGACTTCACCCAGCAGGATGTGGCGCGAGTAGCGGTGGATTTCACTTTCGGTAAACTGCATGTCCATGCGTGTCATATAGGCATCTTGAGGAGAAAATTCGATGCGTGAAGCCGCCCCAGATGGCGCACTGGTGTTGTTCTCCGGCGGGCAAGACAGCACAACCTGCCTCGCCTGGGCGCTGGACCGTTTTGCGCATGTGGAAACCGTGGGTTTCAACTACGGCCAGCGCCATGCGGTGGAACTCGAATGCCGCGGCCCGGCGCGAGACAGCGTGGCCAAGATCAACAATTGGT
>CAIZGT010000396.1 GCA_903932545.1 uncultured Rhodospirillales bacterium | reverse complement strand
TGATCCGATGCCAATGCTCACTGAATTTGCCGCCGATGATCCGGGCAAGTTCGACATGCACAACACGCCGGAGAAGTTCCAGGCGATGATGCTGGCAGGCATCGTCAGCTTCCGGATGCTGGCCACACGGATTGAGGCGCAGTGGAAGATGAGCCAGAACCGTTCGGTGGACGACAGGCTCGGCGTGATCGCAGCATTGCGCGCGAGCGGACAAGATGCGGTGGCTGATGAGATTGCAGCGACGTTGCCATCGCAAATTTAGTCGGCAATGAGACTGACTGCCGCTTTCACAATTTAATAGATGATTAGCAGTAATACGGTATCAGTATAGACACCTGGTGCTACGGATTGCCGAGCCGGCAGTTGGGCGAAGATATTGTAGGTGCGGTTGACTGGGATTTGCGAGTTAAACGTGTAACCATCAGCCACCGACACGGTGCCGCCGCCACCGTCACCCCAAACCTGGGAACGCGCAGCGTCTGAGTAAATTTGGTAATTTAATCCTGACATACTGCGTCTATTGTAGCTCCCAGAGATGCCAGGTCCGATCTGTATTTCATATGCAACCGCCACATTTATACGGGAGCTACAAATCACTGTCACTGTAGATGAAGTATTGATTGGCGAAAACGCCATTGGGTTATAGACGCCGAACGAGATACCCGGTGATGTTACCGTGCAAGTTTGACCAAGGGCGTCACGAAGTGGGATCAGCGCCAGTCCGATGCAGGCAATGACCAGGATGTGGCGATTTGTCACGGCCGCTCCTTTTGGCAAATGATTGGGCCAATTGAGGGTATATCGCCGGGAAGTGGCACGAATTCAAACTCGATGCGGCAGCGGTCGCCATTGGGCTGAACCACTCTGGCGCGGTTATACCTCTGAAGTTCCAGCATGAATGCATTGCCGTCATAGCCCACCGGCACACCCGTGCCAGCGCCAATTGCCGTCACCACGCTGCCCATCGCCACCGGCACGCCCGCCGGATCCACCAATCGGAGCAATGCGCCTGCACTCGCTTGAATCGGGAAGTGGACGGCGATTCCGCTGCGATCTTGCGGACGCACACTACGGGTTGCAAAGGCCACGTTGGCGTCTGCGGTGACATCCGTGGGGTCGATTGCCAGATGATTGGTATCAAACGCCCGCAAATCCGTGACCAGCAATTGACCGGAATAATCCGTTCGTCCGACCTCCCTGTTTTCATACAGGACGCGCACATTGGCGGCACCGTCGGTATCCACCACGGCAAAACTGTCACTGATTGTGTTGGACGCGAACAAGCCACCATCGACCAGAGATACCGCGCCGCGCATCTGGGCGTGAGAAATCAACTGCTTTCCAATCTGATCGGCACCGACGGCGACGTAGCCGATGTCGGATTTATACTGCAATTCGCCTGCTGCGCGTGAGGGCTTGCTTGTTGATCCAGCCAGTTGATAGCCCCATTCCCCGGCCGTTTTCGGTGATTGCGACATTTGCACCTGCTCGTAGGGTCCAAGCGAGCCGGACCCCATGCTGAGATTTGCCGAGGTGTTTTCACCCAACGGCAAGGTGACTCCAAAGAGCACGCCGCTACTGCCGCCTTTGGCCAAGTCTCGAAACCCGGTTGCATAAAACGTCGAGCCCCACATTTGGGCCGAATAACTCGCTGTGACCACGTGCACATGTTGCGAGGGCTGGAACGACAGGGCACCACCTGCCGCACTCAAAGCTCCACCCGGCAGATTGGCGTTCTGCGCGGCGATAAGGCTGGCATACGGGGTGAAGTAGATAATCGGTGCCGCAATCGCATCGCGGTCCACCGCAGAGTAGGAAACCCCCAACGTGCCTGTTTTGCCCAGGCTTACACTGGCATTGGCAGAGAGCCGTTTGCGCGGCATTGGGTCACCATTGACCGCTGCAATATCATGAAAATTATGGGCGCTGAACGTGCCCGACGCCCCAAAACTTACAACGGATCCCGCATGCTGAAACCCAGCGGAGTAGAGATTGACGTTTCTGCCTCGACTGTTGCTGGTGGCAAAAGCTGCGTTCAACACACCAAAATTGAAGGCATTGAACAACAGACCACCACCCAGCAGGGCTTGATTGGTGCTACCCTCCGCGTGGGCCTCCAAGGTGATAGTGGAGGATAAACCACGCCGATAGGTCGCAGAACCTGCGGGCTTGCCATAGTAGTCTGAGATTTGGCCCCAATTGTGCCGAAGCACGCCAAGCTCCACTGAGTAGGAGTCAAGATCCTCGGCCAATAGGGCTTGGCTCGCATAGAACGGCAGTTTTGTGGTGGTGGTGTTACCGAGCGCGTCAGTCAAAATCATCGCAACCGTGCCAGAGCCCGCGTTGACCGGCAGTTGCGGGATGACGAACGGCCCCGCCTGAATGTCGCGCGTGACCATCCGTGTTCCGTTCACCATCAGGTCCAACGTCGATGGCACTGTCACGGCACCGCTTACCGTCGGCAACGGAAACGTGACCAAATCCGGTCGCATTGAGAAATCGCGGCTCATCTGCAACCCGCCCAACCGCACCGGACGAGACCAGCCCAGGCTGCCATTGATGAAATCACCAGCTTTGAGGCGCAACTGCTCCTCTGGCTCGGAAAAGACATAACTTGAGTCGAGCCGCAGGGTGGACGATTGCCGACCAGTAGTTGAACTGCTGCCGAGATAAGTCATCACCCCAGACGACATAACACCCAAGGGGGAAAAGCCACGCAGGTCGAAGGCGGCGGTTGTCATGTTCCGCAAGCCGACCCGCACAATCGTCGTGTCATAGTTCACCGTTGCACCAAGGCCGCTTTCGAGCGGCATGTTGTTTTGCGAGTGCGATCCAACGAGCAATTTGGCTGGCTCAAGCCCGCCGAGTTCGGCTGTGACAACCAATGTTTGCGCCGCCTTGTTCAACTCGAATCTTAAGCCCGGTAGATCGGACAGCGCCACCAGATCATCGGGAGCAGCTTTCAACGTGTCTGGGATTTTGATGCCCAGTTCCTCCAACTCCTGGCGTCGGGATGAGAGCCTGTTACCTTCGACCTGAAATTCGCCGATTTTGCCGGTGGAATAGCCGTTGATCATAACCTCCAGCAGGAACAGATCATCCGCTGGAGCCGCGCTCACCAGAGAGCTCGACGCGACAATCAAGACAATAGCGCGGGCAAGCAGGCGCCCTACCCTCCCGATAGCTCTGGTTGGCTTTAGGTCATCCGGCGGTTTGTGCCGTTTGCACACCGGCTCACGGCGCGCCGACAACCGAAACAGATTGCTCAAAATTGCCGGTATCGGCGGTCGCTTTCATGTTCAGCACCTCCCCGTTGGCGAGCGCCACGCCGGTGGATTCGATACGCCAACGCCGCGTGGCGCTGCTGAGAACATAGGGAAACACTCGCGTCTCCACTTTCACCGGCACGCCTGCGGCGGTTTTCACCGACACATCGCGGATGGTTTCGTGGCGTGTGCCAGTGTTGGTGACCGCGAGATAGGTTTTGCCGTCGGCACGCTCCACCCGCCATTCCAGATGCGGCGCAATGCGCGCTTGCGGTTCGACGAAAATCGGGATCGACAGCCGCAGTGCCACGCGGACCGTACCCGGTGCAGCGGCCGGCGGGATTTGGTCGAGCAGGATACGGAAACTGCCCTCGATGTCCTTGGGCGGACGGCGGACCACAATGCGGACGAGCTGCGCGGACCCTGGCGCCACTGTGCCGAGCGGCGGGCTGGCCAATATCTGATCGGTTGGATCGAGCTTCTCTTCGCCACTCTGCTCGGTCCAGACGAAG
>CAIZGT010000395.1 GCA_903932545.1 uncultured Rhodospirillales bacterium | reverse complement strand
GCCATGTCGGGCAATATTTCATAGCATTGCGGTTGCAACGGGCGGTCGATCGCATCACCTCAATGGCTGGATACGATCAACGCCAGCCTCACCCAGCGTGCTAATCACGCAATTTGTCGGAGCGAGCAATGCAGCTTTTGCCGCCAGCCGGTGCCGCGCCCGCCAGCCCAGAGTTGGTGATCGACCCTGCCAGCAAAGACCTCGGCGGCTTTCGTGTGCGCCGGGCGTTGCCCAGCATGCAACGCCGCTTGGTGGGGCCGTTCGTGTTTCTCGACCATATGGGGCCTGCGGTGTTCGCCCCTGGCGCAGGGCTGGATGTGCGACCGCATCCACATATCGGGCTCTCGACGCTCACCTATCTGGTGGATGGCGCTATTTTGCATCGTGACACGCTGGGCAACACCCAATCGATCATCCCTGGTGACGTGAATTGGATGACTGCCGGGCGCGGGATTGCGCATTCCGAGCGCACCGAGGCTGGGATTCGTGCGGCGGGCCACAGCGTGACGGCGGTGCAAAGCTGGCTGGCCTTGCCATTGCCGCATGAGGAGACCGATCCGAGTTTTTTCCACCATCCTGGCCGCACATTGCCGGTGTTAACCGATCGCGGCGTGCAGGTGCATGTTGCGGTGGGGGAGGCGTATGTCGCTATCTCGCCGGTAAAAACCTTCTCGAGCACGCTTTATCTAGACGTAATGCTTGATGCCGGTGCCGCCATCCGCATTCCGCAGCATTACGCCGAGCGCGCCGCCTATGCGCTGGAAGGTGAGATTGAGATCGCCGGAGAGAGTTTCGCCCAACATCGGCTGCTGGTGTTTCGCCCCGGCGATGAGATCGTGATCCGTGCACTTCAGCCGTCCCGCCTCGTGGTGCTTGGTGGTGAGCCGTTGGAGGGCAGGCGGCATTTGTGGTGGAACTTCGTCTCCAGCCGGCCCGAGCGCATCGAACAGGCCAAGCAGGATTGGCGTGATGATAAGTTCGGGCTGATCGCGGGCGATGAGTTCGAGCGAATTCCGCTACCGGAATAATCAGTCGTAAACTTTCGCCAAGGCCTGGGTGCCTTCGCGCTCCAACCCAGCGTCCACTAGCGTGGTGAATTGTGCCAGCGCGGTTTTGAGGCCCTTTAGGTCCAGCCCGTTGGCGGTGGCGGCTTGCAGGGCGATGGTCATGTCTTTGACGAAATGGGTGATCATGAAGCCCGGGTTGTAATCACCCTTCAGCATCAGATTACCCATCACGTTGAGTTGCACGCTGCCCGCCGCTCCGGTGGCGATGGATTGCATCACCCGCTCACAGTCCAACCCCGCCGCTTTTGCGTAAGCGAGGCCTTCGGCGACGCCCAGGATGGTGCCCGCAATCACCGTCTGGTTCACCATTTTGGTGTGCTGACCGGCACCCGGCTCGCCTTGGTGGCGCACATTGGTTCCCATTTTCTCAAGGATTGGCAAGGCGCGCGCGAAAGCGTCGCCATCGCCGCCCACCATGATCGACAATTTCGCATTCGCCGCACCGCCGACGCCACCGGAGACCGGGGCATCCAGCGCCGAAAGCCCCTTCACCGCTGCCGCTTCAGCAATGCGGATGGCCAATTCGGGGGATGATGTGGTCATATCGATCAGGATCGCTCCTGGCTTGGCGCGGTCGAGCAGACCGCCGGAGCTGAGATAAAGCGCCTCCACATCACTCGGCAAGCCCACCATGGTGATGACGATATCCGCTTTGGCGGCCGCGGCGGCTGCGGTGTTGTACCAGATGCCCCCCGCGGCGATCAGCGATTCAGCTTTGCTGCGGCTGCGAGAATACAGATGCATCTCGTGGCCCGCCAGCAACAGATGCGACGCCATCGGCGCACCCATCAGGCCGAGACCGATAAACGCGATTTTTGGCAGTGAATCGGGCATGGGGCTCTCCAGAACAGCTCATCGACACGCTATAAGTGGAGCGTATTTGCGCTCACGCCAAGTCTCACCCGCCATCATCGTCCAATTGTCGATGAACGCTTCAGCATCAATCCGAAATGCCGGATGACCGCAAGTGCAGTCGGCACTGGCCTATGGGGAGACCGGAGATACGATTTTTGTCAGGTGGCCATCTGCCAAGCGGTACACCGACGCCGCATAGCGCACCACGCTCTGGTCGTGGCTGACCACGAGCACGGCCGGGCGATCTGGGTTTTGTGTCAGGCTTTGCATCAACAGCCCCACCGTCTCCGCGTCGAGATGGTTGGTCGGCTCATCGAGGATGAGCAAGGCGGGGCGTCCGACCAACGCACGGGCGATGGCGATGCGCTGCAGTTCGCCGCCGGACAATCGTGTGCCCTCATCGCCGATCACTGTGTCATAGCCATCGGGCAGCGCGCGGATGAAATTATCGGCATTGGCCAGGCGCGCCGCCTGGATCATGGCGGACTCCAGCATTTTCTCGCCAACAAACCCTTCACCATGGCCGGACATGCCGTAGCAGATGTTCTCGGCAATGGTGCCTTGGAAGAAGGTGGGGTGCTGCAGCACCATGCCCACCGAGCGGCGAAGGCTGCGGATGTCGATGTCGGGATAGGGCACGCCATCGGCAGTGATCTCGCCACTATCGGGCCTGCTGAAACCGATCAGCATGTTCAGAATCGTGCTCTTGCCAGCGCCGTTCGGCCCCATGATCGCAACATTCGCGCCTGGGCCAATTTCCAGCGAGACATCACGCAGAATTTTGCGTGCGCCGATGCTGTAGCCTACATCTTTCATCCGCAAAGTGGCACCTGAAGCAACCGGCTGCGCGCCAGCGTAAGGTTCAGTCGGGCCGCTGTGGTAGATTTTGAGCAACGTGCTCAGCGCCGCATTGCCGTTGAGCATCTCCGGAATGGCGCCGCTGATGCGGTCCACAAATGAGCTGAGCTGCCCGGCGGCGAGATAGAAGACCATGAAGTCTCCCATCGTCATGGATTTGTCGGCGATAGCTATTCCGCCGAACACCAGCAGAACCAGCCCGGCCAAGCCGGTTACGTTGCCCTGGATTTGGCCTTGGATGGCGTAGCCAGTGAACATTTTGACGCCGGCGCTATACAGGCGTTCCACAACAGCGGTTTGGCGCACCAATTCCTGGCTTTCATTGGCGCGAATGCGGATCAGATCCATCTGCCGGATCACGAAGTGCACCCCGGCGCTGAACACCTCAACCGAGCGATGAAACTCGCGCAGATTGCGTTGCACATATGGCGTGGTCAGCCGGAGAGTGACCAAAACCAGCGGCGCTACTGCCGCGGCCAGCAGCGTTAACCACCAATTCAGCCAGAGCAATGCCACCGCCAGCGCCAATGCCGCAGGAATTGATGGCAAGATATTGGCCAGCAGAGCGTTGCAGGAGGTGTCTGCGCGTTCAGTGTCTTGGATAATCTGCGTATGCAGCAATTCAGTGTCCGACCGGACATAAAAATCCCGCGACAGGCTAAGCAATTTTGCCATCAAATCTTGTCGCATCGCACGGATCGCCCGTTTCACCGTGCGGGTGCAATAGACGCGCATCACAATAGCGACGGCACTGGTGACCAGCCGTAGCACCAAAATCTCAACGCCGATCCAGATCAGCAACTCGGTATCAGAGTTCGGGATTGCCTGATCGAACGCCTGACGGATGAGGTGGAAAGTGGGAAACACCAGCAGCGATTGGGCTGCCCCAATAACGCTGTAAATCACAATTGTGGGCAAATCCGCCCGGAAATAGCTGGCCGCATAGTTGATAGCAGCGCGGGAAAAGATTGCATCGCCCTTCCGGTGCGCCCGAATCTTACCGACAATGCGGCGCGTGAGGCTCATCACCACGTCATCGCTCCCGCCTGCAAGGCGTCAGCGGCGACAACAGCAGCGTTGCGGTGCGGGTGATCCAAGACTGTAACCTGACCTAAGTGTGGGCGGTGCTTCAAATTCAGCAGCACATAGCGGAGCAACTGGCAGAGAATTGGAATTTTATCAATCCGTATGTGCTGATCAGACGGTGCTGAAAACCAATTCAGCAACGTTTGGTGTAAAGTAGCTTGAAAAATGAATACATTTAAAAAATTAAAAAAGCTTTAACTCGAATAATATGCCGCTCAACCATCATGCCGTATAATAAACCAATGGCCCGCAGCAGGATGCTGCGGGCCATTGTTGTCATTTTAGTCCATTTGGTCAGATTAAGCGGCGAATTGGTTCATCGTGTTGTGCGCGCCGCCGGCTTTCAACGCGGCTTCACCGGCGAAATATTCCTTGTGATCGTCACCGATGTCGGAGCCCGACATGTTCTGGTGCTTCACACAGGCGATCCCCTGACGGATTTCTTCACGCTGCACGCCTTTGACGTAGCCCAGCATGCCCTCGGTGCCGAAATATTCCTTCGCCAGATTGTCAGTGGACAGCGCCGCAGTGTGGTAGGTCGGCAGGGTGATTAGGTGATGGAAGATGCCAGCACGCTTGGCCGAATCGGCCTGGAATGTGCGGATGCGCTGGTCGGCTTCAAGACCGAGTTCGGTTGCATCATAGGCGACACTCATCAGCTTCGCACGGTCATACGCGGCCACGTCTTTGCCAACCGCCACCCATGCATCGTAAACCTGCTGACGGAAATTCAGCGTCCAGTTGAACGACGGCGAGTTGTTGTAGGCGAGCTTCGCGTTCGGGATCACCGCACGGATGCGGTCCACCATGCCTGCGATCTGCTCGATATGCGGCTTCTCGGTCTCGATCCACAGCAGATCAGCGCCGTTTTGCAGCGAGGTGATGGAGTCGAGCACGCAGCGATCTTCACCGGTGTCAGCGCGGAACTGGAACAGGTTGGAGGCCAAGCGCTTCGGGCGCATCAGCTTGCCGTTGCGGTTGATGATCACGTCACCGTTCTGCGCGGTGGCCGGGTCGATCTCTTCGCAGTCGAGGAAGCTGTTATATTTATCGCCCAAATCGCCCGGCTCTTTGGAGACCGCGATCTGCTTGGTTAGGCCCGCGCCCAAGCTGTCGGTGCGGGTGACGATGACGCCGTCTTCCACGCCCAATTCGAGGAAGGCGTAACGCACGGCGCGCACCTTGGCGATGAAGTCTTCATGCGGCACTGTCACTTTGCCGTCTTGGTGGCCGCACTGCTTTTCGTCCGACACCTGGTTTTCGATCTGCAACGCGCAGGCCCCGGCTTCGATCATCTTCTTGGCGAGCAGGTAGGTGGCTTCAGCGTTACCGAAACCGGCGTCGATGTCAGCGATGATCGGCACAACGTGGCTCTGGTAGCTGTCCACCTTCGCCTGCAGTTCGACCTGCTTGGCCAGGTTGCCAGCAGCGCGCGCGGCGTCGATCTCGCGGAACAGGCCACCGAGTTCGCGGGCGTCAGCTTGACGCAGGAAGGTGTAGATTTCTTCGATCAATGCGGGCACCGAGGTTTTCTCGTGCATCGACTGATCCGGCAGCGGGCCGAATTCCGAACGCAGGGCGGCGATCATCCAGCCGGACAAATAGATATAGCGGCGATCAAGCAGGCCGAAATGCTTCTTGATCGAGATCATCTTCTGTTGCGCGATGAAGCCGTGCCAGCAGCCGAGTGACTGCGTGTATTGCGCCGGATCGGCGTCATAGGCGTCCATATCGCGGCGCATAGTGGCGGCGGTGTAGCGGGCGATGTCCAGGCCAGTGTGGAACCGGTTCTGCGCGCGCATGCGGGCG
>CAIZGT010000394.1 GCA_903932545.1 uncultured Rhodospirillales bacterium | reverse complement strand
ATCCGCCCCGCCCCACGTGGCGCTGCGGTGATCAGCGGTGTGCCATCCTGCAATCGCGCCCAGACTTGCGCGCCGGGCACCGAGGCGGGCGAGGCGAGGACTTGGCGGGTGATTTTCACATCGGGTGGAATCGCCAGCCCCGCAAACGGCGTGTCGTCGGCAAACGCGGTGAGACCGGGGGGGGCCGCCCACGACATTGCACCGCCCAATTGCCGGTCGGTTTGCAACAGGCTCACCGGCAGGAATTGATCGGGCTGGGCGGCGAGATTTGGCCCAGCAAAGCGGATGAGTGTGCCGCCTTTGGCCACCCAATCGCGCAGCAATGCCACTTCGTCCGGCTCATTCACCGGCGTGTCTGCCAGCACCAGCGCCGAGATATCGCGCGATAACAGGCTGCGCAGATCGCCGCTGCGCAGTTCGGCGAACGGGGCGAGGGCGCGGCGAACGTAGTAAAGCCCGCCAGTCAGCGGCGCGTCACTTGCCTGCGTGTTCTCCACCAGACCGACCGGACGCCTGCGCGATGTTTCATCCAGCAGCCAGACTGCACCGGCTGATGCGCTGCCATCAATCACCAACCGCCCCAGCGTGTTGCGCAATTCCAGCGGCAAGGTGAGCACGCCCTCGGCATGATCTGAGTCGGCCGCCAGATGCAGCGCGGCGCGGGCCAAGCTTCGCCCGTCGGTGGACTGCGCCAGGACCGCCACATCACGCGGTGCGGTGGATGGAATGGCGCGCAGCTTGACCATGAGGCCAGCCTCTTGCGGCTCGGGGGCTGCAAGCAACATCTGCGGCGCGCTGCCCCGAAATTCCGTCACGCTGGGCAGTGCCGCCAGCGCGGCGGCGAAGGCGGCATTCGGCGCGGTGCCGTCGGCGAGATAGACCACTGAGCCGGGCTTGGCTGACAGCAATTGTGCCGCGGCTGCCTCGCGATTTGCCGCCCAGGGTTTCGGCCGCAACGCCGCCACGCGGGGCCGCAATTCCGGCACCGGCATCAGCGGTGAAAGCCTCGGCGTGCTGCCGTCTGCGCTGTCTGCGGTGGTGAGCAAGGCCACATCCCAACCAGCCGCAGCAGCACGATCCAGCGCGTTCATCGCGGCAGTTTGCCGTGCGGCCCAATCGGGCGCGGTGGCCCAGCTATCGTCGAACACCAAAATCATCGGCCCCGCACCGACCGCGCCGGAGCCGCCCTGCCACAGCGGCTGTGCCAGGGCGATGATCACCATGGCTGCCGCAATCGCCCGCAGCGTCAGCAGCCACCATGGGGTTTTCGCGGCACTCTCCTCGGTGGGCAGCAGGTCGAGCAGCAGCCGGATTGCTGGAAATTTTTGCCGACGCGGCGCAGGGGGTGTGACCCGCAGCAGCCACCACAACACCGGCAGCAATCCCAACGCCAACAGCAACCACGGATTCGCGAACTGGATCATCGATGGCCCCGCGCGGTATCGGGGGCGATCGCGTTGTAGAGCGCGAGCAACGCGGTTTCTGGCCGTGTGTCGGTGCGGTGGGTTTGAAAGCCGAAGCCGTGTGACGCGCAGACGGCGGCAATTGCACTGCGCTGCGCCTCCAACCTTGCGGCGTAGGCCTCGCGCACCAGCGCCACATTCGGCACCAGCGTGTTGGCGGCGCCCTCCATTGCCTCGAACCGCACCCGCCCATCATAGGGCAGTGCGATCTCCGCCGGGTCGAGCAACTGCACCACAATGGCGCGCACCGGAATGCTGGCCAGAGCACGCAACTCCGCCGCAATCTGTGCAATCGGCCCCAGCATGTCGCCGATGAGCACCACGCTGGCGTGACGTGGCAGGCGCTCCGGTTCGGGCAGAGCGTCAGAACCCGGATCATTTGCCAAGGTTTGCGCAAGATGGCGCAAACCAAGCCGGCCACGGAATTCCGGCAGACCCGCCACGCCGAGGCGCAATTTCTCACCGCCGCGCAGCAGCAAAGCGGCGAGGGCGAGGAGCAGGAAATCCGCCCGGTCGCGCTTGGTCTGCGTCGCCAGATGCGAGCGCCAGCCTATGCGCGCGCCACCGTCGCGCCACAGCACGATGGTTTGTGCGGCTTCCAATTCCGCCTCACGCACGTAAAGCCGCTCGCCGCGCGCGGATTGTCGCCAGTCGATCCGATTGGCGGCGTCACCTTGGGTGGCGGGGCGGAATTGCCAGAAGCTATCGCCCTGGCCGCTGCGTCGGCGCCCGTGCACCCCCTGCGCCACCGTTCGCGCCACCAACTCCGCCGCAACCAGCAATGGCGGCAGGGTGTGGGCGAGGCTTTCGGCCCGATCGAGGTTGCTGAGTGTCAAATCCGGCTCACCAGCCGTGCGATCATGTCTGCAACCCCCAGACCCTCGGCGCGGGCGGAGAAGTTGAGCGCCATGCGGTGACGCAGCACCGGGGCGGCGAGAGCTACGACATCCTCGCGGCTTGGGGCCAGTCGCCCGTCGAGCAGGGCGCGGGCTCGGCATGCCAACATCATGGCCTGCGCCGCGCGTGGCCCTGGGCCCCAGGCGACGTGACGGGTGATGCTGTCGTCTTGGCTGCTCTCAGGCCGACCGTTGCGCACGAGGTCGATAATTGCCTCAATGACGCTTTCCCCCACCGGCAAGCGACGGATCAGGCTTTGCGCGGCGATGAGTTCATGCGCGTTGAGCACGGCTGCGGGCGGGGCTTCCGGCGCGCCGGTGGTGGCAAGCAGCATCGCCCGCTCGGCGTCTCGCTCGGGGTAGCGTACCTGGATTTCGAGCAGGAAGCGGTCGAGTTGCGCCTCAGGCAACGGATAGGTGCCTTCCTGCTCAATCGGGTTTTGCGTGGCCAACACATGAAATGGCCGCGGCAGAGCATGCTCAACGCCCGCGACGGACACACGCTGTTCCTGCATGGCCTGGAGCAGCGCGGATTGCGTTCGTGGGGAGGCGCGGTTGATCTCGTCGGCCATCAGCAATTGGCAGAATACCGGGCCGGGCAGGAAGCGGAAGCTGCGGCGGCCATTCTCTGGCTCGTCCAGCACTTCGCTGCCCAGAATATCACTCGGCATCAGATCTGGGGTGAATTGCACCCGCTTGGTGCCGAGGCCGAGCACCACGCCCAGGGTTTCCACCAGCCGCGATTTGCCCAAGCCAGGCACGCCCACCAGCAATGCATGGCCACCGGAGAGCAGGGCGATCAGACTCTGCTCAATGGTCTCATCCTGGCCAAACATCACCCGGCCAATTTCGCGGCGAACCAGGGCCAAACGCGCGCCCAGGGTGGAGATGTCGGTAAGCAGGGCGTCAGTTTCGGCGGTGGTGAGGTGGCTCGGCATCATGCAAATTCTCCGGCGCGGACGAGCGGTTGCGGCATATTGCGGCCTTCGCGGGCTCACGTCACATACAGATTGGCGCAGATTGCAGATGTGCCACTTTTCGTTGGGCTTGGGCGTTCCCATTATCTTTCGTGCGGGGATCGGCTTCGCCACTTTGGGGACACGCATTGAACGACGGCCATCACCCGGTAGATCTCGCGATGCTGCGGCAAGCGCAGGCTGATGGCGCTGGGATGTGCAAGCGTGTGCCTGTGGAATGCGGTGCGCTGCCGTTTGTGATCAAGCGAGATGCAACGTGGCTGTATCGCGGCAGTCCGATCCGCCGCAAGGAATTGGTCTGTCTGTTCGCTTCAGTGCTCAAGCGCGATGTGGAAGGCAAATTCTGGCTCGAAACTCCCGCCGAACGCGGCACCATCGATGTGGAAGATGCGCCGTTCGTGGCGGTTGAGTTGGATTGGAAAGGGATTGGTCGCGACCAAATTCTCACCTTCCGCACCAATATTGACCAGATTATCACCGCAGGCCCGGATCATCCGATCCGCATTGCGCATGATCTGTTCACGTGCGAGCCGACGCCGTATTTGAAAATCCGCCCGGGTCTGGGCCGGTTCCCGATTGAGGCGCGGATCGGTCGGGCGGTGTATTACGAATTGGTGGCGCTGGCGGAGCCGGAAATGGTGAATGGTCGGCAGATGCTTGGCGTTTGGAGCCAGCGCCGCTTCTTCCCGCTTGGTGAGATGCCGTGCTTTGACGAGAATGGCGAAGTCGTTGACGAATGCGCCCCACACTCCCCCTGCGCGGGCAGCAAGTAAGCGCGATGTTGGAGAACCTCCGCCAGCGTGTGCGTCAAGCACCGCATATTTCACATGAAGCCAGCCTGCATCCAGAAGGCGACGACACGCGCGACCTCAACCCTGGCCCGTACACCCCAGCCGCTGTGCTGGTGCCATTTGTGCTCAGCGACGCGCCGGGCGTGCTGCTCACCAAGCGCACCTCGCATCTGACCAAACATGCCGGGCAAGTGAGTTTCCCCGGCGGGCGGATTGATCCGCAGGATGCCAGCCCAGAGGCCGCTGCGTTGCGCGAGGCGCAGGAGGAGATTGGGCTTGATCCGACCCTGGTGGAAATTGTCGGACGTCTGCCGGATTACATCACCGGCACCGGCTATCGCATCACGCCGGTTTTGGGGCTGCTGCCCAGTGGGCACGATCTGGATATGCTCGGGCTGTCGCTGTCGCCGGATGAGGTGGAGAGCGTGTTTGAGCTGAAATTGCCGGTGCTGCTGGATCCTGCTGCCCCGCAGCTTATGACAAAGTTTTTTCGAGGCCGGGATCGGTTTTACTGGGAATATCCGCATCCAGAGTATCACATTTGGGGGGCGACGGCGGCGATCTTAGTGGGGTTGTCGGCGCGATTAAGGGCGCTGGGTTAATATGGGATTGCCAGCCCGTGATGGTCGAATAGCCCGCCGGATTGCGCAGGCACGAGCGCGTCGATCACTGCCAATATCCGCTGCGCAGCAAGTTCGGGCGTCTGCAATTCTAGTCCGGCCTTGGCAAATGGGGCAGACAGTCCCGTTGCCACCGTGCCGGGATGCAGAGCCACGCAAATCGACAGTTTCGACTGTCGGCCCAACTCAATGCTCGCCGTACGCACCAATTGATTGAGCGCGGCCTTGGCGGCGCGGTAGCTATACCAGCCGCCGAGATTGTTATCGCCAATACTGCCGACACGCGCCGACAATGTGGCGAACACCGCACGGCGGTCGCGTGCCAAGCGGGGCAGGAAATGCTTCATCAGCAGTGCCGGGCCAATCGCGTTGGTGGCGAAGTTATACGCCAAATGCGCCGCGTCGAGTTGTTTCCAACTGCGCTCTGGGGTGAACCCGCCGCCATGCAGGAAGCCGGTGGCGTCGATTATCAGGTCGATATCTGCGCCACAGAGTTCCGCCGCAGCAGCGATACTCGCCTCATCCGTGAGGTCGAGGTCTGGGCGGGAGAGGCGGATCACCGCGTCTCCCCGCGCGATGAGTGCGTCCGCGAAAGCGCGGCCAATGCCACCGCTGGCTCCGATGATGATGGTTTTCATAGCGCTTAATTGGTCATGCAATGGCGCCGCACAAGCTCAATGCCGCACCACGGCCAGCACCAACTCAATCAAAATCAACAGCAAGATCGCGGCTTCCATCAGCGTTGAGCGGATCGAGCTCGTCTCGTCATACAGCGCAGTGTAGGTGTCGCGGATGATCGACAGTTTGCGATCCACCGCGCGGCTTACCGTCGGCACCCGGAACAGATCCAGGGCGGCGGCGTAGATACGAGCGAGATAAACGTCTTCGGTCACTTGCAGCGCGTTATCGACCTTCT
>CAIZGT010000393.1 GCA_903932545.1 uncultured Rhodospirillales bacterium | reverse complement strand
CGCCTGAAGCGGATGTTTATGCGTCAAGCGATGGGTGTATCCATCGGCTAACTTCTGCTATCGCCGGTCGAATCGGTTTTTTGGCAAGGTTAAGGTATGGGTTCGCGGCCGCTCACAATTGTCCATGTCAGCGGCTTTCCGTTCGGGCTGCGCCGTGCGCCGCATCATTCGGTCGAACTCAAACTGAGCAACGGGATGATCCGATTGGGTCATCTGGTCTTGAATTTCTCCGATAAGGACGTGGCACGCGCAAAGTCGCTGTTCGGCAGCCGCCGATATGGGGTGAAGCCCGCGAACCGGGCGCTGCTGGAATTCTGCCGGTTCCATCGCCCCGATGTGCTGCTCTGCGGCCACGCCGACGTGATCCTGCCCGAAACCCTGGCAGCCATCCGTGATGCGGTGCCGGGGGTTCGGATTGCGCAGTGGAATGTTGACCCGCTGTTCGAGCCGGACAACATCAAGCGGTTCCAAACCAAATTGCCAGTGGTGGATGCCAGTTTCGTCACCACCGCAGGCGCGCCATTGCAGGGCTTGCGCGCCGGTCGCTGGCCGATTTCGTTCATGCCCAATCCAACCGATCAGAGCATCGAACGCGGGCGGAACGATCTCAGCCCCGATCTGCCGTTCGATCTATTCTATAATGTGGGCAACCCGGTGCGCCCCAAGCGGCATATTTGCGGCCAGGATTATGACATGAACAGCTTCATGTCCGTCCTGTTAGAGCAACTGCCGCAGGTGCGCCCGCTGCTTGCTGGCGTGTTCGGCACCAAGCTGGTGTTTGGTGCGGCCTATCAGGCGGCGTTGGAGAGTGCGGCGATTGGGCTGAATTTCTCGCGCAGGCCCGATCATTATCTCTACAGCTCGGATCGGATTGCCCAATTCGCGGGCAATGGCATGGTGGTGTGCATCGAGCGCGCGACGGGCTATGGCGATCTGTTCGGCGAGGACGAGATGGTGTTCTTCAGCAGCATCGACGAATTGGTGGCCAGAATCGCCCACCTGACCGCCGATACCACCGCCCGAATGCGGCTGGCGGAGGCGGGGCGGGCGAAATACGTGGCGAAATTCAATGAACGCGCGGTGGCGGCGCATGTGCTCGCCGTGGTGCTGGGCGAGCGTGCCCCAGAGGAGATGCATTGGTGACGGCTATCTTCGCAAGCTGGGGTGAACTGGTTGGATACTGGCGCGCTGATCGCGCCCGGTTGTTGGCCGAGTTGGTGTTGTGCTTCATTGCACTCGGCTTCGTGGTTCATCCTGAGCCGCCCTGGGCCGATCTGTTCTATCTCATCATCTTGCCGCTGGCGTTGTGGCGCGCTTACGTCACGCGCAGCCGCTGGAATCTGGCGGCGATGCCGGTGCATCTGATCCTGGCCTCGGCTTTGATCATCTGGTTCACCTTAACGCTGGCGTGGGACGGCACGGCACAGGCGCGCCCGGTGCTGCTGGGGCGCTGGCTGCTGAACGGGCTCGCCACCTTAGTGTTTGTGCACAGCCTGAGCCGTGCGTTCAGTGCGGCCCCGGAATTTCGAACGCGCTTGGTGCGCGCGATCATCCTGTTTGCGGTGATCAATGCTATCATCGCCTTCGTCCGCCTGCCGTTTGATCCGATTGCCAACCTGACTGGCGTGCTCCGGATGGGCGGCTGGGCGGAGACGCGGCATCCGATTTTGGGCGCGGCGATTATGGGCAGCGCCGTGCTGTTCGCAGTCTCCCGCGCGGTCGAGCGACGCGATTTGTGGCTGTGGGGTGCAGCATTGATCGGGCTGGTGTTCATCGCCCTTACCGGCAGCCGAGGGCCAGCGGGGGCGGTGGTGATTGCCGTGGCCTTTCAACTCGGCTGGGCCTATCCGCGCGTGTTGGCGGCGTTGGTGCTGGCCGGGGCGGTGGTGTTGGGCTTGGCGCTTGCGGTGGATTACAGCTTCTTTGCGCATCTATGGCAGACCCAGGCGGCGCGTGGTGACTCACATCGCTTCGAGATTTGGCTGCTGTCTTGGGCTGATATCCAGCAGGCGTTCTGGCTAGGGCATGGCCCGGAATACCGGCTGCATGATCGGCCGAACGAGGATTTCCCGCATAATCTGTTCCTATCCACCTGGTTTTATGCAGGCTTGATCGGGCTGTTGCTGTTGCTTGGCTATCTCGCCGCCGCGTCCCTCAAAGCCTGTCGCGCACCCAGCCGAGCCGATCGCGCGCTGCGTTTGTCGTTGCTGCTCAACATGGTGCTCTGCGGCATGACGGATTTCGGCCAGGTGATCAAAGGTCCGGGGCCGATCTGGTTTCTGATCTGGCTGCCGACGCTGTTTGCAGCCACCCTGGAGGAGCGGAAACGCGTGTGAACTTGGGTGTTTGATCAGAACTGCTTCAGCAGTCGATCAATATACTCCAACTCATCCTGCTTGCGCGTCCGGTCCGCGCCGCGCCGCCGCAATTCTTCCTGCAATTCTCGGCTGCGCGCCTGTTCCATTTGCTCCGGCACCGCCACATCGCCATCATCATCACCGCCGACGCCTTGTTGAGGGCTTCGGCCGAGCGGATCTCGCGGTCCGCCGCGCCGTGCGTGTTGGCGGTTCTGACCGGGGCGGTTACCCGGCATGTCGCCCGGGTTCTGGCCCGGGTTTTGGCCGAACCCATCGCCCTCGCCGTCGCCTTCGCCATCCTGATCGCCGTCACCCTGCGCCATTGATTGGTCGCCATCCTCGTCGCTGTTGGCGCCCTGATCCTGCCCCGCCTCATCGCCGCCCTGCGCCTTCTTGCCGAATTGCTGCGACATTTGTTGACGCATATCCCGACTGCCTTGTTGCAGGGCGGCGATGGCGTGGCGTTGAGCGGCGGCGGCGGCGGTATCATCGGCGTGGCTCATCGCCTGAGCGGCATCGCGCATCGCTTGATCAGCTTCGCCAAGATTGGGCGGGATCGAGCCGGTAAGATCGCCATATTGCTCCATCAACACGCCGAGCGCGCGGCGCAGGGCGAGTTGCACCTTGTTGTCCGTCTCACGCTGCGGGCCGGGCGGCTGGGCAGGGTCGGTGTTGAGCGGTCGAAACTGCGCGTGATCGAGCAAACTGCCCTCACGTTGCACCATGTCTTGCACCACGCCGAGTTGCTTCCGACCGCGTTGACGCTTCTCCGCCTGCTGCGCCTCGCCCTTGCTGCGTTCGGCGCGCTGGCCCTTCAGCGCCTGGAGCTTCTTGTCGAGTTCGGCGAGCAAGTCTTTTGCGATATCGCGCTTACCCTGCTTGGCGGCTTCACGCAGTGCCTCGGTCAGCCGCTGCATTTCCCGCAGATCGCGTGGATGGGCATCGGGGTTGTAGTCTTGCGAGTCTGGGTCGCGGCGGGCTTGTTGAGACAAGGCTTCGAGGCGCTTTTTCAGCGCGTCTGATAGATTTTCCACGCTGTGCGGCAATTCACCGGGCGCATTATCCTCGGGCTTTTGCGCCAGTTCCGCACCCAATTCGCGCCGCGCCGCTTCAAGTGCGCGCTGGGTGCGATCCGGCGCGCCCTCTTCCAGATGCAGCGCCAAGGTCCACAGCCGCTCCTGCGCCTCATTCACCGTCTCCATCGCGATGTCATGGCGCAGTAAAGCGGTGATGGCGGCGAGGTTGAGGTAGCCGCCGGAATCTTCGGCCCAGGCATCTTCATCCTCGCCGATCGCAT
>CAIZGT010000392.1 GCA_903932545.1 uncultured Rhodospirillales bacterium | reverse complement strand
CGGGCAACGGGCAGGGCGAGTTGATGGATGCGCTGTCGGGCGAAATTCCGGCGGGGCGGCCCGAGAATATCATCATCGACGGGGTCGCGGCGGGCCATATGGGGCCGACCGAGCGACGTCGCATCAAGGGCTGTTTTGTGCCGGAAGAGCGCAACGGGCATGGCGCGGTGACGACGATGACGCTGTCGGAGAACGCGTTTCTGTCGGGCTTTGTGCGCGGCTCGCTGGTGCGGTTTGGGGTGATCGACGCGAAGGCAACGCATGATTTCGCCGCTGATATCATCAAGCGGTTCGACGTGCGCACCACCGGGCCAAAGGCGCAGGCGCGTTCGCTGTCGGGTGGCAATTTGCAGAAATTCTTGGTCGGCCGCGAAGTGCTGCAGGACCCCTCGGTGCTGGTGATCAATCAGCCGACTTGGGGTGTGGATGCCGGGGCGGCGTTGGCGATTCATGAGGCGATCCGCAAGCTGGCTGATGAGGGGGCGGCGATTGTGATCATCAGCCAGGATCTGGACGAGATTTTCGCCCTGGTGGACCGCATTGCGGTGATCGCGAGCGGGCAGGTGTCGGAGCCGGTGCTTACCCGCGATGCCACGATTGAGTCGATCGGCCGCCTGATGGGCGCTGCCACCAAGCAGGAGCGCGCGCATGCTTAAGATTGAACCGCGCGGTTATGAGAGTGAGTTCTGGAAATATTTCTCCCCAGTGATGGCATTGCTGCTCACCGGTGCGACGGCGGGGCTGATCTTTGCCCTGATGGGCCGCCCGCCTGGGCTGACGGTTTATACGTTTCTGGTCACGCCTCTGATCAACACAGGTGGATTTGAGGCGTTGGTGGTCAAAGCCGCGCCGCTGATCATGATGGGCGTTGGCCTATCGCTCGCCTATAAAGCGAATGTTTGGAACATTGGCACCGATGGGCAATTCACCATCGGTGCGATCTGCGGTGGTGGTGTTGCGCTGGCGTTGCCCGACGCGCCGGCTCTGGTGGTGTTTCCCCTGGTGCTGCTGGCCGGGATGATTGGCGGCGCGCTGAATGGTGGGCTGGTGGCGTGGTTGCGGATCAAGTTCAACGCAAACGAGATCCTGACCAGCCTGATGTTCGCCTATATCTCGCAATATTTGCTGGTGTATCTTGTCACCGGACCGTGGCGTGATCCGATGGGGTTTGGTTTTCCGCAAACCGCAATGTTCTCCGATGAGGCGCTGGCGCCGAAGCTGGTTGAGAACACCAATGTGCATCTGGGCATTCTGCTGGCGCCGCTGATTGCGGTGGCGCTGTGGTTCATGCTGGATAAATCGCTGTTGGGCTTCCAGTTCCGCGTGCTGGGCCAAGCCACGCGGGCGGCGAAGTTTGCGGGCTTTTCCGAGAACAAGCTAGTTTGGATCGCGATGCTGATCTCGGGCGGATTGGCCGGACTGGCCGGGGTGTTTGAGGTGACTGGCACGCTTGGCCAGCTGACGACCAATATCTCGCCGGGTTATGGCTATACGGCGATCATCGTCGCCTTCCTCTGACGGTTGAGCCCGATTGGCGTGATTCCGGCGGGGCTGCTGCTGGCATTGACTTATCTGGGCGGCGATGCGGCGCAGATCAATCTGGGACTGCCCAACGCGGTGACCGGGATTTTCCAGGGTATTTTGCTGTTCTATCTACTGGGCTGCGATTTGCTGCTGCTCAACCGTTTCCGCTGGATTTCAAAGGTGAGGGCCGCGTGATGGAACAGCTTATCGTCTCGCTGCTGATCAGCATCATCGTTGCCTCCACCCCGCTGCTGCTGGCCGCGATTGGCGAGTTGGTGGTGGAGAAGGTTGGCGTGCTCAATCTGGGCGTGGAGGGCATGATGCTCGCCGGGGCGATTGCGGCGTTTGCGACGGCGAATGTGACGGGGATTACGGTGCTCGGCGTGCTGGCCGGGATATTCGCCGGGTTGCTGCTTTCGCTGCTGTTCGCGATTATTTCGCTCACTTTGCAGGCGAACCAAACCGCGACCGGGTTGGCGCTGACGATTTTCGGGCGCGGATTTTCGGCGCTGGTGGGCGCGGGATTTGTTGGCATTCCGGCGCCGACCATCCCGAAAATTCATCTGCCATTGCTGTCAGACATCCCGTTCATCGGCCCGGTGGTGTTTTCGCAAGATCCGCTGGTGTATCTGTCGTTGATCATCCTTGGCGTGGTCGCCTGGGCGTTCAAATCCACCCATTTTGGCCTGATTCTGCGCGCGGTGGGCGATAGCCATGATGCGGCGCATGCGCTGGGCTATCCGGTGATTGCAATTCGTTATGGCGCGGTGATGTTTGGTGGCGCGATGGCGGGGTTGGCGGGGGCTTACATGTCGCTCGCCTACACGCCGATGTGGGCGCAGGACATGACGGCGGGGCGCGGTTGGGTGGCGCTGGCATTGGTGACGTTCTCGGCTTGGCGGCCGTTCTGGCTGCTGGTGGGCGCATGGTTCTTCGGAGCACTGATGTTCATGGCGCTGTATGTGCAGGCGATGGGGGTTGCCATCCCATCCGCGTTCCTGTCCGCCACGCCTTATATCGGCACGGTGATTGTGCTGGTGCTGATCTCTCGCGATGCGCGCCGCATCCGCTTGCATCGCCCGGCCATGCTGGGCCGTCCGTTCCTGGCGCGGAGCTAGGCTGTTGGCTGGGCTTTGGCTGAAGCAGCCGCTCGGCATTCTAGCGGAGAATGCAGGCGGCGGCGTGGTGGTGGCGGGCGGCGAGATTGTGGAACTCGTGCCGTCAGGTGGGGTGCCGAACACGCCGGATGTGGCGGTGTTTGATGCGTCTGCGCATGTGGTTATCCCTGGCTTGATCAACACGCATCACCATTTCTATCAAACGCTGACCCGTGCGACGCCCGCCGCGTTGAACCGCGAGTTATTCCCTTGGCTCGTGGCGCTGTATCCGATTTGGGCGAAGCTGACGCCGGAAATTCTGGATGCGGGGGTAACGGTGGCGCTGGCGGAGTTGCTGCTGTCGGGCTGCACGGCGACGAGTGACCATCATTACGTGTTCCCCGGCGGGCTGGATGACGCCATCGATATCGAGATTGCGGCGGCTCAGCGGCTCGGCATTCGGCTGACGGCCACGCGTGGATCGATGAACCGCTCGAAGAAGGATGGCGGGCTGCCGCCGG
>CAIZGT010000391.1 GCA_903932545.1 uncultured Rhodospirillales bacterium | reverse complement strand
GATTACACGGGCTTGCTTGCCGCAGAACGGGCAGGCTAGATTTTGGGATTTTTTCATATCGTTGGTTCTTTACGGCTGTGGCATATCTCTGCGTTCTGTGGCTTAAAAGTTATGACGGCACTCGGAAAGGGAGCCGAGTTCTTTTGACCGCCAAATTTGAGCCGTCCGCGCACGAATACGATTTCACCTTTGGCCGCGTAGTCGTGCCACCACGCGGTATCGGTTCGAGCAGGCACTAGGCACACCACGAGCGCGCTGCCGAGGCTTTCTTCATACGCCTTTTTCATCCAGTCACCGATCACACGGCCATACGGCGGATTCATCCAGACGCGCTCATTTTGCCAGCTATGCGCGAGTCCATTTTCGTCGGCGGTGTAGTGCCTAGCACACTTCGCGTTCGCGTGAGTCGAGCAGCAGTCCAGCGTGAAGTCATGCCGAGCGTTGAGGCGGTCAAAGAACTCTTGCGGTGTTGACCATTCGGGCGTGGCACTTGAGAAGTGGACGCTCGCCACAGAACACTGCGCCGAAGCCAATGACTTTTGGCTATCGCAGTTCCGCTTCGCGGGCAGTGTCAGGGTGGTCGTCATGGCTTGGCTTGGCCGTTAGGCCACATGGCGTTCAGACAGCCACGCTTCGATTTTTCCGATTTCCACTTTCAGCATCGCGGCGGTGTGTGCTTTGAGTGCCGCCTCGATGTGCGGATATTTCTGGTGTAGCCATGTCGCGTGGTCGCTATGTTTCGCTTCGTGCTTGGACGCACTGTTTATCTCGACCAGCCCGACGGTGGTTTCCACATACGGGGACTCGAAGGCACGCAGGATTTCTTCCGCGTGCGCCTTGGCTTCGAGCTTGGCGTTTATTTCGTTGAGCGTTTGCTTGTTTATCATATTTATTGGTTGTTCGTGTGGCCTAACCCGACATCGCAGCCAATGCCGGTTGGCGCGTTTATTTCAATCGTGAGCCTTGAGTCCGGCATGGCTGGATTTTGCGTTAGGAGATTTCATTTCGGCATCTCCCGTAAAAGTTTTTTGAGTTCCTTCTCCCGCTTGCTGTCGCGCGCCTCCGGCTCCACGCCGTTCTCGTGGCACGCATCCAGGCGCGCCTGGATCTCCTCCAGCTCCCGGCTCAACTCAAATCGCGCCTGCGCTGGGCTCCGTCCAGGCGCTTGGATCGTGGTCGTCCGCAAGGACCGAGCCTTCGGATGGCCCGCCACCCAGTCCCGCATGAAATCCGCCGCCATTTTTTCGCGCCATTTTTTTGGCCACTGTCCGGATCCTGCCTTGTATCGGAACCAGTCAGACGCCCAAGTGGCTGGGATCACTGCCGGGATACCCCGCGCCAGATCACCCGGATACCCAGCTGCGAACGACAGCACCTCAGCCTCCGGCGGCAACTCCGCGAAGTCTTGATTTTGGGGCGGTTTCGCTTCCCCCTTCCCTATTCCCCTTCCGGTTTCCCCCTTCTGTTCCAAGTCTGTATCCAAATCTGTTCTGTGTTCTGAATCCAAATCTGTATCCAAATCTGTTCTTGAAATGAGCGGGTTGTAGGCCTCGTAATTTAGTATCGTGATGATCGTCCGGCGGCGGGTCACATCCAGCAGGATCATCGTCTCGTCCTGGCAGTATTTTAGGAACCGTTTCACCCAGAAATCCGACCGCTTCCATTCCATCTCCAGTCGCCGCTGACTCCACGCCAGCTGTCCCCGCTGCAACTGGATCATCTCTCCGTGGATCGTCACCGCCCGCGGCGCATCGTTCGCCAACAGCAACAGATCCACCCAGGCCTTGCCGTAGCACGCCGGTTCCTGATCCCACACCGCATGACGGCGCAGCCGCTTCGAGATCGTGATTTTTCCCTGTAGGGTATCGCTCATGTTAAAAGGGTAAATTCTCCGTGAGTGGCACCAGACTCGCGTGTTCCGTCCGTATCCACTGGCCCGAGTCGTTGGTCGCGCGCTGCGCTTTGTTGCACGGTCCGCAGAGCAGCCGGAGCAGGCCGGCCTCGGCCTCGCGCTCGTAGCGCTTCATCCGGCTGGAATAGCTCAACTGATTCGGGTTGTAGGACCTCCCCCGGATGTGATCGAACTCCAATACCTCGGGATCCGCCGATGGGCACAAGGCACAGCGGCCGCCCAGCTGCTCGATCAGCTTCGCGCGTAGCGCTCGCGCGTAGCATGTCTGGCGGCTCAAGGCTGGGTATTGGGTGCTCATGCCGCCCCGCCCTCCAGACGTTCGGACGCCGCCCTGGCAACGCCTTGCCGCGCCGCCGTCGCGCTCATTGCGCTGCGCGCGGCTTTTTTTTTCAGGTGGTCAGAACCGACCCTTTGTGCCAAAATCTGCGATCGCACCAACGCATCGATATCCGAAGCAGCATCCCCCGCAGCGACCCCCCCCGCCCCCATCCGGGCCCGGTCGAGCGCACCCAGGTCCGCGCCGTCCAGCGCCAGGCAACGCGAGCCCAACTGCATCACAGACCACAGCAACGACACCGAATCGTTGCAAACATTGACGAAATCAATCATCGCGCCCGCACGTTCCATCAGTTGGACAGCCTGCCGAGCTGCACCAGGCCCGCGATCCGCGCCGCCAGCCCACCGCACCGATCCGTGAGCCCGCCGAAGATCACCCCTTTGCAAAACCTTTTCCCCCGCACATTGACCCATTGTGTGCGCGCCTTTTTTAGCTAAACCTGCTACTTTCACCGTGCGTCCTCCATGGTCAGTGACGAGCCGAATATCCGACGTTCCAGCCACTCCTGGATGCCGCTCGCCGGGATCAACCAGCCGCCATCGTCGCGATAAACGCGTCCGAACCGGCCGGCCTTGCACTCCTTCACCACGAACTCCGGACAACGCCCGATCAGCCTGGCTGCATCCACCGCCTTGTAATGCTGCTCGATGCTGGCGCCCAGCCAACCACCACTCCGCAGCTTCGATGTCAGCTTGTTAGCCACCGCAGCCCGCTGCCGATCCGGCAAAACGCTCAATTCAGAAAAAACCAGCGCGCGAACGTCATCCACCGACGAGAAACGCACCTCCACCCTGGTAGCAGTGGGCAGGACACCGAGCGTCGAATCGTCTGGACGGATCATAAAATGGGTAAAATAAAAAAACCGCGCGCCATCAGGCCGCAGCCCGCATCAAGCGCCGCTTAGGCAAAGCCACAACAATAGCAGGCTTCACCCGCTTCACCTGGTGCTCATCCGCCACCAACGCCAGGCCGATCCGGCGGAACAACTCCGCCAACACCCGCGCATCCTGCCGGCCCGTGACCGAACGCGAATAAGAATTGGCGTTCACAGCGAAGCCCTCCATTCCGGATGACTCGCCACCAGCAAACGGCCCAGACGATAGCCCCGGCGATTCATCGCCTTGCCAAAAAAGAAACGGCGCACGCTCATGGAACCCTGCGCGCACGCCGAACTAAACCCATACCCACGAGACCCGTGGCTGCTGGAGAAAAATAAAACTCCGCCGCGGGAATAGAGCCCGCGACGGAGACCGAATGCGAACAGAACGCAGTTCAGCGCCACGTTCAGAAGTGGCCGGCGGCCAACTAATGGCCTCACATGGGAACCGCCGACCGGACCCGTCCGCGCGTCCAACCCTATACCCACGTGAAATTTAGAAATCATAAAAATTATACAAAGTGCGCTTTGTTCATTTACCTGTTAGGTGCTTCAGCACACGGTTTCAGTTTCGCTAAAAGCTGATCGCGCTGATTGATGAGTTCCTTGATTTGCGCTTTCAGCTTTCCGTTCTCGACCACTTCTTTTCCGAGGTTGCTGTGCGCCAGCGCGTAGTTTTTTCGCGCTTCGTCGCGCTCGGCACATGCTTCATTCACATGCTTCACCAGTTCCGGGATTCGGGCGCGGCTCGCCATCAGTTCGAGCTTTTCAGCGGCCTTCCACTGCGCCTTTGTGTCTTGGATAAACTGTTCAGTGTCATTCATATTTTATTGTCTTTATTCGCACCTAACCACTGCCCGGAGCCAAAGCCGCCGCGCCGGTCATTTTGTTTTCCGTGGCGTTTCATTGGCGGCTTGGCTCAGGCAGGACGTTAGGAGGCTCTCTCCGCATTATCTTGTTCCGCTATGAGCGCGTCCCATTTTTCGAGTTCGTCCCCGCGTGATATTTCTGCCTTGGTCGGGTGGTAGCCTACGAGGCTGG
>CAIZGT010000390.1 GCA_903932545.1 uncultured Rhodospirillales bacterium | reverse complement strand
TCATACCGGACGCCGCCATCGGGTGATCAGGATGACGGCACGGGCATCTGGCTCGCGCGCCGGTCGGGGCTGTTTGATGAGGCGTGGTATCTCGAACAGTATAAAGACGTCGCGCGCAGCGGGATGGACCCGGTTCGGCATTATGTCGAACAAGGCTGGCGTGAGGCCCGCTCGCCAAACCCTTATTTTGACGGCGATTTCTACTTCGCCACCAATCCGCGCATCGCTGAAAACGGCCTTAACCCGTTGCTGCACTACATCGTTGCGGGTGAAGCGAGTGGGCTGTGCCCGTCCGCGATGTTTGATCCGGCGTGGTATGCCGCAGCACAGATGCTGCCGGAGGGCCAATCCCCGTTGGCGCATTTCCTGGCCCATCGCATCGGCGCGAGTTTGAGCCCGATTGCCGAATTCGACGCCGCATTTTACCGCGCCCAGAACCCTGACCTCGCCAATGCCGCAATCGACCCATTCGAGCATTATCTGCATTTCGGCTTTCGCGAGGGGCGAGACCCATCGCCCGTGTTCGACACCAAATACTACATCCACCGCTATCTGGACGGCGCTTTGAATGAAAATCCACTGCTGCATTGGCGGCGGTTTCGGCATTTGCTGCCGCTGCAAACCCGCCAGCCCGCGCATGAGGCCAGTGTTTTCGAGCATGCGCGTCGTTTCGCCCGGCCTGGGCCGGATTTTGAAGATGTTCAGCCCTTGCCGCGCGGGGCCACGCGTGTGGCCAAATTGCTGGCCTATTATCTGCCGCAATTTCACCAAGTTACCGAGAACGACCAATGGTGGGGGCGTGGCTTCACTGAATGGACCTCTATCGCGCGCGGCATGCCCCGCTTTGAGGGGCATTATCAACCGCGCATCCCGCGCGATCTTGGATGCTACGATCTCTCCAATGCCGAGACGATGCGCCGCCAGATCGCGCTGGCGCGTGATGCCGGGCTGTTCGGCTTCGTGCATTATTTCTACTGGTTCAACGGCCACCGCCTGCTGGAAGCGCCGATTGAGGCGATGCTGGCCGATCCGACCCTGGATTTCCCGTTCTGCCTGATGTGGGCAAACGAGAACTGGTCCCGCCGCTGGGATGGCTCGGAGCAGGAAGTGCTGATCAGCCAGGATTATCGCGACGAAGACGAGACCGCGTTGCTCGCCACCTTCGCCCGGCATTTTGCCGACAAACGCTATATCCGGCTCGGCCATCGCCCGCTGTTAATGATTTATCGCGCCGGCATCATCCCCGATTGTGAGGCCACCATGTCCCGCTGGCGGGCGCGCTTCCGGGCGGAATGGGGGGAAGACCCAATTTTGGTGATGGCGCAAAGCTTCCTCGACCGCGATCCGGCTGAATACGGTTTTGATGGCGCGGTCGAATTTCCACCGCACCAGATCACCAACGGCCTGAAGCTGCGCAACCAGAACACAAGGCTGTTTGATCCAGCGATGCGCGGCCAGATTTATGACTACGCCGAGCTGGCCAGCGCCTCCCTCGCCGCGCCCGCGCCCGCCTTCCCGCTGATCAAAACCGCGCTGCCGAGCTGGGACAATGATGCGCGCCGCGAAGGGCAGGGCATGGCGCTGGTGGGGTCCACGCCGGCGAAATACCAGCAATGGCTTAGCGGCCTGATCGCGCGCACCGAGCACGAACGCTTCTTTGGCGAACGGATTGTCTGCGTCAACGCCTGGAACGAGTGGGCCGAAGGGGCGTATCTGGAGCCAGACGTGCATTTCGGTGCGGCCTATCTCAACGCCACCGCCCGCGCCGTGGGCCATGTGCCGGAGCTCGGCGCGCGTGAGCGGATTTTGCTGGTCGGTCACGATGCCTTTCCCGCCGGCGCACAGATGTTGTTGCTTAATATCGGCCGCAGATTGATGGCCGCCCACGGGGTTGAGATCGAATTTCTGCTGCTCGGTGATGGCAAACTCCAGGCCGAATACATCGCCGTGGCGCACACCCAAATCGCCCGAGACCGCGCTTCCCTCACAGCCCATATCGCCCACGCCGCCAAGCGTGGGGTGCGCCGTGCGCTGGTCAACACCTCCGTCGCCGCCCGCGCGATAGCGCTGCTGGAGCGTGCCGGGATCGAATCTGTGCTGCTGGTGCACGAATTGCCGCGCGTGATGGCCGAGCACCACATGTTGCCCGGGCTGCGCTCGGGTACCACCAAAGCACATCGGGTGATTTTCCCCGCCGAATGCGTGGCGCAGGCTTTCCCTCTGCGGGAGGAACTCGCACAGGGGCAGATGCGGATCTTACCGCAAGGTCTCTACAAGAATATCGCATTCGACCCACAGGCCCGCCTGCGCAGCCGCCTCGCCTTCGCATTGCCCAATGATGCCTGCCTTGTCCTTGGTGCCGGGTATGGCGACATGCGCAAGGGGCTCGATTTGTTCCTCCAAGCCGCGCGCTATGCCTGGAGCAGGCCCGGCGGCCAGCGGATGTATTTTTGTTGGGTCGGCGATGTCGATCCCCGCTTGGCGTCATATCTTGAGCCGGAATTGCGTGCCGCCGAGGCCACCGGGCGCGCATATTTCCCGGGCTTTCAAGCCGACATGACGGGCTTCATGAACGCCGCCGATCTTTTCGCGCTCACCTCGCGTGAAGACCCATTCCCTTCGGTGGGGTTGGAGGCGCTGGCGAGCGGCATCGAAGTGGTGGCCTTTGCCAGCACCGGTGGCATCGCCGATCTGCTGCATGACGCCAGTTTGGGCTGTGTGGTGCCGATGTCTGATTCCGCTGCAATGGCCGAGGCGCTGCTCGCACGCAGCGAAATACTACCACAAACCACGCGGGCGCGCCGTGCGCACGCGTGTCAGGCGCGCTTTGATTTTGGCGCTTATGCCGCCGAATTGCTCGGCGAATTGCGGCAAAACGCGCCGCGAGTCTCCGCCGCCGTGCTCAGCCACAATTATGCGCAGTATCTGCCCCAACGTCTGGGCGCAATCTTCAGCCAAACCCATCCAATGGAGGAGGTGATCCTGCTCGACGATGCTTCTACCGATGCAAGCGTAGCAGTGGCTGCGCAAGTGGCCGCGCAGTCGCAGCGCCTGATCCGGCTGGACGTGAGTGCCCGCAACAGCGGCAGCGTGTTCGCGCAATGGCGGCGCGCGGCGGAATTGGCAAAGGGCGAATATATCTGGATTGCCGAAGCGGATGACGCTGCCGAGCCAGACATGCTCGCCCGCCTGTCACGCCTGCTCGCCACCCACCCCGACATCGATCTAGCCTTCTGCGACAGTCGCGCCATCGGGCCGGACGGCGAGACGGTGATGCCGAGTTACCAGCAATACTACGCCAATAGCGGCGTGGCCTTGCTTGCGCAGGACGGCGTGTTCGACGCGCGTAATTTCCTGCGCAATTGCCTGTCTGAGCGCAACACCATCCTCAACGCCAGCGCGGCGGTGTTTCGCACCCAAGCCCTGCGCGCTGCGATGGCGCGGCTGGGTGATGAGCTGTCGTCGTGGCGGGTGGCGGGCGATTGGCGGGTCTATGTCGAGATTCTCGCACAGCCCATGTCCGGCCGCGTCGGCTACCTCGCGCAGCCGTTGAACCTGCATCGCCGCCATCCGGCGAGTGTGACGGCGAAACTCTCACACCGGGCGATGCTGGCCGAAATTTCGCGCATGCACGGCGTCATCAATGCAGCGTTGCCGCCCAACCGCAAGTTGCTCGCCAAGCAAGCCGCCTACCGCAAATCACTGCGCACACCCGGTTAGGTCTGACTGTGGCAACCGCGTTGGTGCCTGCGCAATGATGCCGGGCACCTCACGCGCGGGCTGCGGCTTGCTGAACAAATAGCCCTGCAACACATCACAGCCTACCGCCACCAACGCTTCAAGCTGCGTTGCGGTCTCCACG
The DNA here is from genome assembly GCA_903932545.1 of uncultured Rhodospirillales bacterium. GTDB lineage: Bacteria > Pseudomonadota > Alphaproteobacteria > Acetobacterales > Acetobacteraceae > CAIQQQ01. Next base: position 1,620 of record CAIZGT010000390.1, on the reverse strand, counting down.
CCTTCCGCCACCGTGGCAATCTCCAGGCTCGCGCCCAACGCCGAAATGGCGCGCACGATGGCAACCGAATCAGGCTCTGGCAGACCGCGCACGAAGGATTGGTCAATCTTGAGCTTGTCGAACGGAAACGCGCGCAGATAGCTCAGCGAGGAATAGCCGGTGCCAAAATCGTCCAATGCGATATGCGCGCCCAATTTGTGCAGCCTGTGCAACGTCTCCAGCGTTGCAGCGTCGTCTAGCAGGCGGACGGATTCGGTGATCTCCAGCTCTAACCGCGCTCCCGGCAGGCCAGACTGCGCCAGCGCATCAGCGACACTTTGGACCAACGCGTCACTGTTGGCGAATTGTAGCGGCGAAAGATTGACCGCCACCCGCACGTCCGATGGCCATCCTGCCGCCTCGCGGCAGGCCTCGTGCAGCGCCCATTCGCCCAACGCGCCGATCAGCCCGATCTCTTCTGCCAGCGGGATGAACAATCCTGGCGACACAAAGCCACGCTCGGGATGCTGCCAACGCATCAGCGCCTCAAACCCAATCACCCGTCGCTGCGCCACGCTCACCAAGGGCTGATAATGTAGCGCAAATTGCTGGGCGGCCAAGGCGGCACGCAGATCCATCTCCAGCGCATGACGGGCCTGGGCTCTGCGGTCCATATCGGGGGCATAAAGCCGGATCCGCTCGCCGCCATCCTGCGCCGCACGGGTCAAGGCGAGGCTGGCATTGCGCAACGTCTCTTCCCCCGAGGCCTCCGGGCCTGCCGCCAGATCAACCAGGTCGCACACCGCAATCCCCACCCGCACGGACGGCAGCACGGTGCGGCCGTCGATGCGCATTGGGGCTTGCACCGCATCCACCACGCGGCGCGCGAGGCGCTCAGCAATCTGCGGGTTGGCGGGGGCGAGTTGCAGCAAGGCGAAGGTGGCACCGCGCAGATGCGCCACCATGTCGCTGTGCCGCACACAACTCGAAAGTCGCTCACCAATGCGCCGCAGCAATTCATCGCCCGCCGAGTGGCCGCAAGTGTCGCACACCTCCTCGAAGCGTTCGATTTCCAGGCAGAGCAGATTGAAGCCCATGCCTTGCCTGCGATGCCACGCCACCAGCATCGCCTCCGCCAGCGCCACTCGGTTCGGCAGACCCGTGGTGGCGTCGTGCCGGGCCAGATGCGCGGCGCGCTCGGTGGCGGCAACGCGGGTGGTGATGTCTTCATAGGTCAGCACCCAGCCGCCATCGCGCGTGGGTTCCCAATGCACGGCCAACAGCCGCCCATCGGGCAAAGCCTGCTGATAGGCCGAGGCCACGCCATGCGCCGCGCGTTGCTTTATCGTCTGATAGACTTGTGCTGCGCTCTGGCCTGGGTGATTGCCCAGGTCCACCGAGTGGTCGATCACCTGCCCCATCGTGCTGCCTGGGCGGACGATATCCGGGTCGAAATTGAACATCGCCCGCAGCCGCGTGTTGCAAAGCACCACGCGCAATTCGGTGTCGAGCATCAGCAGCCCGTGCGGCATTGTGTTGAGCGCCGCTTCTAGCCTCGCCTGTGTCTCATCCAGTTCAATCCCGCGCAATTCAATCTCGTCCACATCGGCGCGAAACATCTCCAACGCCGCCAATTCCGCC
>CAIZGT010000389.1 GCA_903932545.1 uncultured Rhodospirillales bacterium | reverse complement strand
TTCATCGGCTCCTGCACCAACGCACGAATCAGCGATCTGGAGGCGGCGGCGGCAGTGGCAGCGGGCGGGCATGTCGCACCAGGCGTGCGCGCCACGGTTGTGCCGGGCAGCACGGCGGTGAAGCGAGACGCGGAGGCGCGCGGCCTGCACCGCATCTTCCTCGACGCGGGCTTCGAATGGGGTGAATCCGGCTGCTCGCTATGCGCTGGTGTGAACGGCGAAGAAGGCGCGCCGGGGCAACGTATTGTTTCCACCACCAACCGCAACTTTGCCGGTCGGCAAGGTGCTGGCGTGATGACGCATCTGGCAAGCCCGGCCACCGCAGCGGCGGCAGCGTTGGCGGGCTGCATCGTCAATCGCAGGGTGGTGATCTGATGCGCAAGTTTGAAACCGTCACCGGCGTGGCCGCCCTACTTGATCGCGACAACATCGACACCGATCAGGTGCTGCCATCTGCGTTCATGCGCGGGGCCGATCCGAATTATGCCGCCGGCCTGTTCGCAATTTGGCGGCGAGACCCAGCCTTCGTGCTCAGCCGCCAAGGCTGGACCCAGAGCCGCATTTTGGTCGCCGGTGCCAATTTCGGCTGTGGTAGCACGCGCGAGCATGCTTGCTGGGCGCTGGACGGCTTCGGTATCCGGGTGCTGATCGCGTTGAGCTTTGGCGAGGTGTTCCGCGACAATTGCGTCAAGAATGGCCTGCTGCCGATCATCGCCGCCCCGCAAGCGCAGGCGCGCCTGATAGATATGCTGCGCGCGGCGGTGGAGCCGGTGACGCTGACGGTGGATTTGGTGGCGCAAAGCGTCAGCGGTCCGGACGGTTTCACCATGGCGTTCGACATTCCGGCGGCGGACAAGCGGGCGCTGCTAGAAGGCCTTGATGAGATCGGCATGACCTTGCTGGAAGAGACGTCAATCACCGCGTGGGAACAGCGCGAAAAGCAGGGGCGGCCTTGGCTGCAAAGCCTAGTGCTGCCGGATTAGCGTTTGATATCAGAGATTAAGGACCAACCCACGTGCCACTTCATCCCGGACTTCGCCTGCGTGAATTGCTCGCCCAAACCGAGATTGCGGTTCTGCCCGGCGTTCATGACGCATTCTCCGCCAAGCTCGCCCAGTTGCACGGGTTCCAGGCGCTGATGGCCGGCGGCAACGCCGCGACAGGATCGCTGCTCGGGCTGCCGGATATGGGCCAACTCAGCCTGCGCGACCTTGCCGACCATTACACCCGCATCGCCGCAGCGGTGGAGACACCTGTGCTGGTTGATGCCGATACCGGCTTTGGCGGTGTGCACAACGTGGTGCAGACGGTCCAAGCCTTCGAGCGATCCGGTGCGGCTGGGCTGTTCATGGAAGATCAGGTGACGCCGAAACGCTGCGGCTATCTGGCGGGAAAGGCGGTGATCCCGGTGGCCGACCAAGTGGCGAAGCTCCGCGCGGCGCTCGACGCGCGGCGCGAGCCGGCCTTCGTGCTGTGTGCGCGCACCGACGCACTCGCGGTTGAGGGCGTGGACGCCGCCATTGAGCGGGCGCTGCGCTACAAAGAAACCGGCGTTGATATGATCTTTGTACAGGGTGCGGACACGCCAGAATTGCTGCACCGGGTCTGCGCGGCGATCCCAGGGCCACATCTGTCGATTATCTCCCAAGCGAGCAGCAGCAACGCATTGTCTGTGGCCACTGCACAACAGGCCGGGGCGTCGGCGATCATGTTCCCGATTGCGGCAATGCTGGCGGCGGCTGGGGCAATGGACCGGATGCTGGCGAATTTGCAACGTGACCATTCGCTCGCTGCGTCTGAGCTGATGCCGATGGCTCGCTACAACGAGATCACTGGGCTTGCCGAGGCGCAGGCGCGCGAAGATCGCTGGAACCAAACCAACACCTGACAATATGGGCGCGACGACGGGCGCGCGGGGGAGAGATTCGCTATGGAACGCAATACCACACGTGACTTGCAGAATGTCGGCCTCGCCTCGCTGGGCGGGTTGCTGGAGTATTTCGACTTTCAGGTTTACGTCTTCGTCGCCGCCGCGTTGAGCACTGAGCTGTTTCCCCCGGGTGACTCGGCGTGGAAAACCCAGGTGCAAACCTTTGGCATCTTCGCCATCGGCTATCTGGTGCGCCCCGTTGCGAGCATCATCATCGCCCATTACGCCGACCGCATCGGACGCAAGAAGCTGTTCGTGTTCACCGTGTTGCTGATGTCGGTGCCGACCTTCCTGATGGGATTGCTGCCAACCTACGCAATGGTTGGATGGATGGCGCCGGCGATGTTGCTGATCCTGCGCGTGTTGCAAGGGTGTGCCGTGGGCGGTGAGTTGCCCGGCGCTGCCACCTTCATCTGCGAACACGCCCCAGCGCGCAGGCTTGGCGTGTCGAGCGGAATTTTTCTTGGCATGGTGAATGCCGGATTGCTGCTGGGCGCGGCGGCGGCGTTCATTGCCAAACAGGTCTCCGGGATTGATCCGGCATTGGGGTCGCTGATGTGGCGGCTGCCGTTCATCATGGGCGGATTGGGCGGCCTGCTCGCCGCCTATCTGCGCCGTCATTTGGCCGAATCGCCGCTGTTCGAGCAGATCCGTGCCGAGAAAAAACTGTCCAAAGGCATCCCGCTGCTGGACGTGTTGCGCAACTATCCGAAGCAATGCGCGTTTGCGTTTTTTCTCACCTTCGCCTTCTCCACCACGCCCGCGATCTATTTCCAATGGTTGCCGACCTATCTGATCGGCATCCGCCACATTCCGGCCAACACCATTTTTATCGCCAACTTGATCGGCGTGTCTGCTTTTGTGATCGGCATGCCGAGTTGGGGGGCGGTGCGAGATGTGATCGGCTGGAAGCGGTTGCTGATCATCGCAGCGGCGCTGAACACGTTCGTGGCCTTGGCGTTTTTCAGCTATCTGCCGAGTTTTGAAGCCAATCTGACCACACTCGCCCTCGCGCTGGTCGGGGCGGGCGCGTTGTGCAGTGTGGTGCATTCCGCGATTGCCGGATTGATTTGCAGCCTGTTTCCAACCCCGGTGCGGCAGAGTGGCTATGCTTTCCCTTACAGCTTCGGCACGGCGATTTTCTCGGGCCTGACGCCACTGGCGATGGCTTCGATGGTGCGCGACGCCGGACTGGCCGCGCCGATGATTCAGGAAGCGCTCACCGGCGTTGTTTTGCTGATACTCGCAGCAACGCTACGCCATTTGCCGCTTTATCTGGGAGAACAGCCACCGGCAGCTGGTGTGGTTCGCGACTAAACGGCCACGACGGTGCGGCGCGCGATAAGCCGCCGCCCCCATCGCACGATGGGCGTTTCAAGATATCGCGTTGAAAGATGCGCGCCGGCCCAGGCCAGCGCAAAGCATAACGGGCGTTTTGCGTAGATAATCAGCTTGCTATCACCCTCGCCCAGCCAGCCCGCAGTGGCTGGGAGGTGCAACACGTAGAGTGCATACGAGATGCTGGCGATGTAGCGGGCCGGGCGTGAGCGCAAAATCGCAAACTGCGCCGTGTGGCCGCGTTCGATGACCTGCCCGATCAACAGCAGCGCAAAATACGGCCGCAGCGCCAGAGCGCCGTGCGCCTCCATCACGGGATGGCAAGTGGCCGCCAGCAGCAGCCCAACCAATAGAATCGGGATGCGTTTTGCGACATCAAAAAGTGTGGGCGGGATGCGTTGAAACACCATGAGCGCCACAGTGGCGCCCGCAAGGATTTCATCCACCCGCCAAAACGTCTGGGCGGTCTCATCACCCACCGGGATGGGCAGCAACAATTTCGCGACGGTGATGGCGCATAGCAGCAATGGAACAATCCAAACCGCGCTCAACTTGGTAAAGCCCACCCACGCGCCGATAAAAATATAGAAATGCACCTCGACACAGAGACTCCAAAGATGCGTAACGAGTTTGGCCAATTGATGCGGTGCATCTGCAGCGGGCAGGTGAAAATTTTCGGTAAACAGTAAATACATCCAATAAAATGTGGAATTTTGGCCGGTTATTATGCCAACTGCCAGGATAAACACGATATAAAGCGGCAATATGCGCAGCATACGCCGCACAAAAAAGTCGCGAACGTTCAGGTTCTCAAGCAGCGTCGTGAGAATCAAAAAACCCGATAGAGAAAAGAACATTGCCATGCCGAGTGCCGCAACGGTGGCGTTCAACTGCAAATATTTTGGGCCAAGCGGCAGAAGATGCCCTGCCATCACCAGCAGAATACTAACCGCCCGCCATCCATCAAGAACCGCGTAACGATGAACCGGCACGCTTGGTGAATTTGAAATCATTTAAATGCGCCTCCTATGACAAGGATGTACCGAACTGATCCAGCCACAGCAACGCAAATTCACCAGCGCCTGACCCTAGAACGGTTTGCTGCGGCGGCGTGCGGGCGGTCTGCTCGCCAACAAGCTCATCGCTCCACCACCTCTCCCGCCCGACGGCGTTCCCAGCCTTCGCGCTCCAATTCCGGCGTCTCACACGCCTGCTCAGGCCAGCCGAGACAGAAATAGCCGATGAAGTCCCACGCTTGCGGAACATCCAACACGCCGCGGGCGGCGTCTGGATTGAGGATCGAGATCCACCCCAACCCCAACCCCATCGTGCGCGCGGCGAGCCATAATGTGTGCAGCGCCATCACGGAGGAAAATGCGAGCGTCTCAGGCATCGTCCGGCGGCCCAGGCCATGGCCTTGCGCGGGGTCTGGATCGGAGAACAGCGCGAATTGCACCGGGGCCGCATCCAACCCGGCAAGCTTAAGACGCGCATAAATTGCCGCACGCTCGTCGCTCAACGCCCCCAGCGCCAGCGCATTCTCGCATGCGAAATTGGCGCGAATCGCCGCCCGACGCTGTGGATCGGCGACGGTGACGAACCGCCAAGGTTGGCTGAGGCCAACCGAGGGTGCCAAATCAGCCAGCGCGAACAACTCCGTCAGCAGCGCCTGGGGCACGTGATCACGGCGGAATCGCCGCACATCGCGCCGCCAGCGCAGCAAAGTGCGGAATTCATCGCGAAAGGCGGCATCAAACTCAGGTGCGGTCATGGCCGAACACGACAGGATTGTGCGGCACTGCGCAAGACTCTGGTTGAACCCAGCGCGGCATTGCGGCACAACCAAGATGTTCGGATTTTCCCACGCGGGAGAGCGCGGTTCACACCGCCGCCGAAGGCGCAACCGGCCCCCGGAAACGCTCAGGCAAAAAGGACCGCGAGAGGGAATCGAATCTCTGGAAAGAGGCCGCATGTTTGCGGTCGCACCGACGGAGTAAGGACGGCCATCACCGTCTGAATCTCTCAGGTTCCGCGACAGAGGGGGGTCAGTAAGGTGGCG
>CAIZGT010000388.1 GCA_903932545.1 uncultured Rhodospirillales bacterium | reverse complement strand
GTGTGGGTGAGAGGGAGGCACCTACCGGTGCATCCGGATGTCGAGGTCGGGCGGCGCGGACGGCCGGCCCAGGGCGGAGGGGGTGCCGGGGCGCGAGGGTGCGGCGCCCGCGGGGCGAACCGGACGGGCGGAGGGTGACGGTGGAGTGCGGGGAGACAATCTGCACGGACCTAAGGGTATGTTGCAATGCCCTAAGCGGGTGGCGAGGCGGTCGAGCGTTTTGTTGACGCGCGCGGCGGTTTCCACCGCGTTGGCGCCGGGTGCCAGATACACCGCAATTGCAGCCGCGGGCTTACCGTTGAGGCGGCTTTGCACGTCCGCCGACGCTGAGCCGAGTTCAACCCGCGCCACGTCGCGGATGCGCAGCACCGAGCCGTCCGGGTTGGCGCGCACCACAATGGCGCCGAATTCCTCGGGGGTGATCAGGCGGCCCTTGGTTTCGATGTTGATCTGGATTGAGGCGTCATAACTCATCGGCTGCGCGCCGAGGCGGCCGACCGGGGCTTGGATGTTCTGCTGCTGGATCGCGGCCAGGATATCCCCTGGCGTGAGATTGAGGCTGATCAGCCGGTCGGTTTGGAACCAGATTCGCATCGAATAATCGAGCGGGCCGAACAGCGAGGCGAGGCCCACGCCGGGCACGCGGTTTAGGGCGTCGAGGATGTTGATGGTGACGTAGTTCGACAGGAACAGCGGCGATTGTTTGCCGTCTTCGGAGTAGAGTTGCAGGAACTCCAGAATGGCGGTGTTGCGCTTGGCGACGGTGACGCCGCCATGCTGCACGTCACTCGGCAGCTTCGGCAAAGCGGCTTGCACGCGGTTGTTGACGTTGACGGTGTTGATGTCGGGATTGGTGCCCAGCTGGAAGCTGACCGACAGCGTGTAGCTGCCATCATTCCCCGAGTTGGACTTCATGTAGATCATTTTATCGACGCCGTTGACAGAAGCCTCGATCACCTGGGCGACGGTTGCTTCCACCACGGAGGCGGATGCGCCGGGGAATTTGGTGGTGACCTGCACAATCGGCGGCACGATGTCAGGGAATTGGCTGACGGGGATTTGCGTCATCGCGAGGCCACCGGCCAGCGTGGTGACGATTGCGATCACGATGGCCAGACGGGGCCGATCGACGAAAACATCTGAAAACATGGGTTCAGCCTTTCGCCGGCTGGCCGCTTGGCATCACCGGCGGGCCGCCCGCGGGGCCTGCCATCACCGGAGCGCCGGCGCGCACGCGTTGCAGGCCTTCGGTGATCACCAGATCAGCATCGGTGACGCCTGAGGCGATCACCGCCAGATCGGGCGTGGACTGGCCGAGCTTGATCCGGCGGACTTGCGCCTTATTGTCGGCATCGACCACATAGACGAAATTGCCCTGCTGATCGGTGAGCACCGCCGAGCGCGGGAGGGTGAGCGCCATCACCGGCTGAATGCCTTGCACCGAGACGGTGACGAAGGAGCCGTCGATCAGGTCACGATTGCCCGGCTCGTTCGGCTTCGCCCCTGGGCGCAGCGGGTTGGGGATGATGGCCCGCATCGTCACGGTGTCGGTGGCGGAGGCAACTGACGGATCGAGATAATCGACCTTGCCGACCGGCGCGTAGTCCGTGCCGTCTGACAGTTTTACATGCACTTGCACGGCCACGAAGCCGCCTTGATCGGCGTAGCGGTTGCGCAGTTCGAGCGCGCTGCGGACCGAGATTGGGAAGGTGATCCACATCGGATCTTGGCTGACCAATGAGGTGATTGGGCCGGAAGCCGGGGTGACGACGTTGCCCGGCGTGAACGCGGTGCGGCCGATTTTACCGGAAACGGGGGCGTGGATTTCGGTGTAATCGAGATTGATCTGCGAGGTTTGCGCCTGTGCTTGGGCGGCGGCGAGTTGGGCTTGATAGCTCGCGACCTGCGCTTGCGCGTCATCGACCGTGGAACGCTGCCCGGCTGGGCCGTTCAGGAGTGATTGCGCGCGGCCGAGCGTGATCTGCGCATTGCGCAGCAACGCTTGGATTTGCGCCACAGTGGCCTGCTTGGCGGCGAGATCGGCTTCGAACGGGGCGCGTTCCAGGCGATAGAGCAGCGCGCCCTTCTCCACCTCGCCGCCCTCGACGAAGAAGCGTTCGGCCATAAAGCCGGTGACGCGGGCGACGATATCCACTTTGTTGGTGGCCTGCACCCGCCCGACGAAATTGCTGCTTTCGGTGATCGGTTTCACGGTGGGCTTCAACACGCCGACGGATGGCGGGCCACCCTGTTGGGCGAAGGCGGGGACAGCGACCAAAGTTGCAGCCAAAAATGCGGCCAGCGAAATAAAGCGCATACGAAATCCCCGTAAAACCCACAGCTTCCCCGCAAATGGCGAGGTTGCCCCATTCTGACGGAATTGCCACTCTTGAGATAGGGTGCGGATAACAATACGGGGAGTCCAGGAATGCGCGAAAAAGTCACGGTCTGCGAAGTTGGGCCGCGCGACGGGCTGCAAATGGCCAAATCGCGCATGCAAACCGAGATCAAATCCGCCTGGATCGCGGCGATGGCTGGGGCGGGGTTGCCGGAGATTGAAGTGGGCAGCTTTGTCTCGCCCAAGGTTATTCCGCAGATGGCTGATACTGACATCGTTGTGCGTGCGGCGGTGAAGCTTCAGGGCGTGATCATCGTCGCCCTCGCCCCCAATTTGCGCGGGGCGCAAAATGCGTATGAGGCAGGGGCGCATCGGGTCTCGGTGCCGGTTTCGGTGAGCGAGGGCCACAGCCGCGCCAATCTCAACCGCAGCCCCGCCGAGCAGGTGGCCGAAGTGGCGCGCGTGGTGGAATGGGTGCGCGCCCAACCGCGCCAGATGGAAATTGAGGCGGCGTGCTCCACCGCGTTCGGCTGCTCGATTGACGGCGCGGTGCCGACCGCGGCCGTGTTGACGGTGGCGAACGGCTTGGCAGCGGCGGGCGTGGATATGGTGACGTTGGCGGACACGGTGGGATATGCGCATCCGGCGCAAATCCGCGACGTTGTGCGCGCGGTGCAGGCCGAGATTGGCAGCAAGCTCGACGGGTTGCATCTGCACGACACGATGGGCCTGGGCATCGCCAATGCGCTGGCGGGGTTGGAGGTGGGGGTGCGGAATTTTGATGCGGCGTTGGCCGGGCTTGGTGGTTGCCCGTTCGCGCCGGGGGCTTCGGGCAATATCGTGACGGAGGATTTGGTGTTCATGCTGGAGAGCATGGGGTTCGATACCGGCATTGATTTGGACAAGCTGCTGGCCTGCCGCCGCTATCTCGCTGAGGGGCTGCCGAATGAGGGGCTGCATGGCGGGCTGGCGCAGGCCGGGATTCCAAAAACTTTTCGGGTGGCGGCCTGAGCGATGAGCACCGAGATGCTGCGCGGCATGCGCGTGATTGAGTTTGTGCATATGGTGATGGGGCCAACCGCTGGCCTTGTGCTCGCTGATTTGGGCGCGGATGTGATCAAGGTGGAACCCGCGCCGGATGGCGACAACACGCGCAGGCTCGGCGGCTCCGGCTCAGGGTTCTTCCCGATGATGAACCGCAACAAACGCAGCCTTGCGGTGGATTTGAAATCAGCTGAAGGCAAGGCTTTGGTGCTGCGCTTGCTCGCTGATGCAGACGTGTTGATTGAAAATTTCCGCCCTGGCGCCATGGACAAGCTCGGCCTCGGCTGGGACGAGATGCGCAAACTTAACTCAAAATTGGTTTATTGCTCCTGCAAAGGCTTTCTGCCCGGACCGTATGACACACGGGTGGCACTGGATGAGGGGGTGCAGATGATGGGCGGGCTGGCTTACATGACTGGGCCGGTGGGGCAGCCCTTGCGGGCCGGTTCGTCGGTGAATGACATTATGGGCGGCATGTTCGGCGCCATCGGCATTCTCGCGGCGCTGAACGAGCGCACCACGACGGGCAGAGGGCGGCATATCGAGGCGGGGTTGTTTGAGAACAACGT
>CAIZGT010000387.1 GCA_903932545.1 uncultured Rhodospirillales bacterium | reverse complement strand
CCAGGCCTGCGAGGAAGCTGCCGAGTGCGAATACGGCGGTGAACAGGAAGCGTTGATCCACGCCCAGGGCCGCCAACATCTGCCGGTTTTCAGTTGCTGCGCGCAGCAGCATGCCGAACCTTGTGCGCTTGGTGATGAACCACAGCAGCGCCAACACCAGCGGCCCGACGCCAATCAGCAGCAGATCGTAGAACGGGAATCGGCTGCCCAATATCGGCACGAAGCTGCGCAACCAGGGTGGGCGGGGCAACGCGAGCTCCTCCGCGCCCCAAATCGCCTGCACCCCGTCTTGCATGATCAGCAGCACGGCGAAGGTGGCGAGGAGTTGCAGCAGTTCGGGGGCGGCATAGAGGCGGCGCAGCAGCACCAGTTCGATCAGAGCGCCATAGACGGCGGTGATCAGGGCCGCGAGCAGCACGCCAAGCGCGAAGCTGGCCGGATCGCGCGGCAAATGCGTGAGGATGCTCCAGCCCAGATAAGCCCCGAGCATGCACAGCGAGCCATGCGCGAAATTCACCACGCGGGTGACGCCAAAAATCAGTGACAGCCCGCTCGCCACCAGAAACAACGCCGAGGCGCTGGCAAGCCCGGTGAGACTCTGGATTGCCAGCGAGCTGAACATCAGGCCGGACGCAGTGACTTCACCATCGCGTCGTCTGGCAGCGCATTGGCCCCATCGACGTAGCGCCAGTTCACCATCACGCCGTGCCCGTCTTTGAGGGCGGTGCGGCCAACATAGGTGCCCAGGGTGGATTGATGATCCTGCATGCGCCATGTGGCGGGGCCGAATGGGGTGACAAAGCTGGCACCGGGAAAGCCATCGGCGAGTTTCTCATTGTCCACCGAGCCGGATTTTTTGATGCCGGCGGCGATGGACTGGATCAGCGAGTAGCCCACCACCGAGCCCATGCGCGGTAATTCGGTGAATTTCGCCTTGTAGGCGGCGATAAAATCGGTGTTCGCCTTGTCGGTGACGCTGCCAACCGGATAGCCGGTGACAATCCAGCCCACTGGCGCTTCATCGCCCAGCGCGTCGAGATATTCCGGCTCGCCGGTGAGAACACTCACCACCGCGCGGCCATCAAACAGGCCGCGCGTGTTGCCCTGGCGGACAAAATTGGTGAGATCGGCACCGAAGGTGACGTTCAGGATTGCCTCAGGTTTTGCCTGCTCGATGGCGGCCACCGTGGCACCGGCGTCAATTTTGCCGAGCGGGGGGAGTTGGTCGGCGACGAATTTCACATCTGGGCGGCGGGCGAGCAGCAATTGCTTGAACCACTTCACGGTGGAGGTGCCGTATTCGTAGTTCGGGGCCACCGTTGCCCAGGTTTTGGCGGGCAGCTTGGCGGCTTCTTCCACCAGCATCGAGGCTTGCATGTAGGTGGAGGGACGTAGGCGGAAAGTGTAGCGATTGCCCTTCTGCCACACCAACGCATCGCTCAGCGGCTCACCGGCGACGAACAGACGCTTGTTCTGCAGGGCATAATCGGTCAGCGCGAGGCCGATATTGGAGAGATAGCCACCGGCCAGAATATCGACCTTCTGCTCGCCGACCAGTTCGCTGGCCAGACGGATTGCCTCATCCGGCTTGCCCGCGTCATCGCGGACCAGCAATTCGAGCGGACGGCCAAGCACGCCACCAGCAGCGTTGATATGGGCCACGGCGAGTTCCATGCCTTTGCGATATGGCAAGGTGAAGGCGGGGATGGCGGTGTAGGAATTGATCTCGCCAATCCGAATCGGGGCGGCGTCGGCGGCGCTGGCTTGACCGGATGCGGCCAAGGCGGCGGTGCCAGCCGATGCAGCCAACAGAGTGCGGCGGGTGAGCGAGAGCGGCGTCGTCATGGGCGCGAATTCTCCAAAACAGCCAGCGCAGGCTGACATCGTGCCGTCATCAACGCCATCCCGCCTGCGTGTCAACAGGGCAGCGTCATCGCAATCGCATGGCTTTTGGCGGTTTGAGGGGCGTCGGGTGGATTTGCGAAGCCCCACTTGGCGTCTATACGGCTGAACATTCGTGAGGAGATTTTATGCTCGATAAACTCGAAGACCGCTTGGACAAGCAAAAGGCCGCTGGCACCAGCAAGCAGCAGGCTTATGTCGAGGCAATGAAAGCCCGTGTTGCGCGTGAAGAGGCCGAGCGTTTGGCCAATCGAATTCCGCGCGCTGAGGCACAGTTTAACGAAATCAAAACCGCGATCGCCGTGCAGATCGCTCGCTTTGCGCGGGCACGCAAGGGGCGTCCGGGCATCGAATCAATCAAGCCATTTGAAATCGCTCGTGAATTTGATGGTTTCAAAGGCCCGCATTTGGATGTGCGCAATCCTGAAGACCCGGCGCATGACGTGTATCGGGCGTTTATCGCATGGGGGGCTGAGAACCGCCTGGACCTGACGATGGTGCAGGTTGAAAATGGCGCGCACGGTATTCGGGTGTCGGTGGCGCAGGGCTGACGCCCCGCGCGCGGTTTTGCCAGCGTGCTTTTGCCAGTGTGGTTTTGCCAGTGCGCTTTTGATTGAAAATGCGCCGTGATCTCTGGTCAAATGCGTGCGGCACTTGATCGGAGCATACCGATGATCGACGGCGCGCAATTTGTTATTCTCAGCGGGGTGTTGTCGTTCGGCACACCATTGGCGTTTGCGGTGCATGAACTTATCGTTCTACGCCGCCCTGGAAAGGGGCAGTGGCCAGGCGATGAGGCACCGGAGATTAAACCGCAGCCCATGCCGCCCGAGGCGCCAAAGCGCCTGCCGGAGTGTTTGATTCCCAAATTGCCGACGATTGCGGCGCGCGGGCGGGTGTTGGAAGACGCTTGAGCGTGCTCGTGTTAGGCAGGGAAGGTTTGGGACAGCCAGCCTGTCACAATCTGCGCGACATGGTTTTCGCGGGTTTTGTAGAAATGGTTACAATTCGGCACCACCTCCACGTCGCACGGGCCGCCTGAGGCGGCTTGATAGCGCTCGGTTCGATAGATAACCGGACTTTCCGCGTCACCGCGCGAGAACAGGATGGGGCAGTGCGCCGTCGGAAGACGTGACCGCCTCGCACAATGCGTCGCGATAGGTCGTGAAACCGTGCGGGCAGAGATGCTCGCCCGGTTTGCGTGTGCGATGACGGGCCATGCCCATGTTGGAAAATTCTGCGGCGGGCGGCGTTTTGATGAAGGGATGTCGGCTGGCTGGGCAGATCGGAAATGATTTACAATATGGTAATGTTTAAATTACGCTCAACGCCAACGTAGCGGTAAACGTCTGGAGAACGAGGATGAGCGTCACAAATCCCATTTTTGGCTGCAAAACCCTTCGCGCGCCGGTGGCTTTGGCGGTTGCGGCGTTGCTTGCAAGCGGGGGGGCGGCACGAGCGCAGCCGCCTGGCTCAGCCGTTATGAACATTACGGTGTCACAAATCGGATCTGATGTTGTTGTGAATTTCCTCGGCAACATCAATGTGGGCAGCCTGACATTTTCTCAAACTGCTTTTGGGGGATATTCTGAAATTTCTCCTGGCGCTATTGAAATGACGATCGGTGGTCCGGGCTATCCAACTCAAACGATTGCAGATTTTTATAGTTTGTCGGTGCCGTCTTTGAGCGGTGCGTTTTCCGTTGGGTCGGCAGCTTTTGCATCATCAGCGTCCGGCAATTTTTTCGGATTTATTGGGATTGTTTCCGCAATTGAAGTTCCGACAGGATATATTACGGGCACTCTCCTGTCTGGTTCCTCGACATTTGCAAACAAGACGTTGTCTGATCTTGCGCTCAATCCCGGTAGCTATTCGCAGACATATGCGACTTCGAGCACAATTAATCTGACCATCGTCAACTCGGTTCCAGAACCCGCGTCCCTCGGCTTGGTGGTGGGTGGCGTGGCAGTGTTGGGGGCCGTACGACGTCGCAAGCGCGCGTGAAGCGGGCCGTATTGTTAGAGGACGCCTAAACGGTTTGATACAGCATCATCGAACGCGGCGACCGTAATGGTGGCGAGTTCATTACGAGTGTTATGTTGTATTACGTTGGGTGATTTTCGTATCGCAAGTAATTTGATACTTTTTTCACGAACGGTGCTTGCGTCGGTGTGCTGATGCGGGCGTTTAACGTGGAGGAAGCAACATGCGGCTGAATGATGCAATTCTGGGTCGGATCACATCGGGCACGTTTGCCGCACTCGCAGTGGTAACCGTGTGTGAAGCGGTTTCACCGGCTTATGCCAATAATGTGTCGGACGGGTTGGCGATCACGGTATCGCAGGTTGGTTCTGACGTTGTGATGAGTTTCAGTGGTGCTGTGAATTTGGCCAATGTAGGGCTTGGCAATACGAGCACCGGCAACCATGCTGACGTTATTCCGGGTATTAATGCGTTGTTTATCGGCGGAGTTGCTTCAACAACGGCAGATCGATACACGTTGGATACATCCGCGCTGTTCGGAGCATTTTCTGGTAACACCCTGGTGTTTCCAACTTCGTCATCGGGTGATTTTTTTGGTTTTTATGGCGGCGGCGCACTGCTTTACGTTCCGACGGGATACATCACAAACACCCAAATTTCCGGCTCATCGACCTATGCTGGAGAAAACTTGGCGCAAGTGGGGCTTAATGTTGGGAGCTATACGCTCACTTACGATACAACCAGCACGATCACTCTGACTGTTGGCACGCCGGTTCCTGAGCCGGTTTCGATGAGCTTGCTCGGTGCCGGTTTGGTCGGCATTGGTTTGGTGCGTCGTCGCCAGGCTTGATGTTGCGGGCGCTGGTCTGGGAAGGTTTTTGGCTGGGTGGACAGTGG
>CAIZGT010000386.1 GCA_903932545.1 uncultured Rhodospirillales bacterium | reverse complement strand
GAGATTGATCTGATCATCCCGCGCGGTGGCCGCAGCCTTGTTGAGCGCGTGCAGGCCGAGGCCCGCGTGCCGGTGCTCGCCCATGCCGAGGGGCTCTGCCACACCTACATCCACAAGGCCGCCGCCCCCGCAATGGCGCGCAGCATTTTGGCGAATGCCAAAATGCGCCGCACCGGGATTTGCGGGGCCACCGAAACGCTGCTGATCGACGCTGCGATTGCCGCGGACCTGCTGCCGCAATTGGTGGATGACCTCCAAGCACTTGGTTGCGAATTCCGCGCCGATGCCGCTGCACGTGCAATCGTGCCATCCCTGCCCCCCGCCACCACCGCCGATTTTGACACCGAATGGCTCGACTCCATCCTCTCGATCGCCGTCGTTGACGGTGTGGACGACGCACTCGACCATATAGCCCGCCACGGCAGCAGCCACACCGAGGCGATCGTCACCGAGGATGCCAGCACCGCCATGCGCTTCCTCAACCGCGTCAGCTCGGCCGTGGTGATGTGGAACGCGTCCACCCAGTTCTGCGATGGCGGCGAATTCGGCTTCGGTGCTGAAATCGGCATCGCCACTGGCCGCGTGCATGCGCGCGGGCCGGTGGGGGCGGAGCAACTCACCACCTATCGCTATCAGGTGATCGGCACCGGGCAGGTCCGGCCCTGACGCATCATGATCCCGTCCCGCGCTGGGGCAGCAAACGGCGCATGCGCGTCGGCCTGCTCGGCGGTTCGTTCAACCCCGCGCATGACGGGCATTTGCACATCGCCGCTTTGGCGCTGCGACGGTTGCGGCTGGATCAGGTGTGGCTGATGGTCTCGCCCGGCAATCCGCTCAAGCCAGAGCGTGGCATGGCCGCGATGTCCGAGCGCCTCGCCTCCGCGCAGCGCATAGCGGATGGGCGGCGCATTATCGCCACCAATATCGAGAGCAAGCTTAACACCCGCTATACTGTCGACACCTTGCGTGAATTGCGCCGCGCCTTCCCCAATATCAGCTTTGTGTGGTTGATGGGGGCGGATAATCTGGTGCAATTGCCACGCTGGAACGAATGGATGGAGATAGCGCGACATACCGTCTTTGCCGTGTTGCCGCGTCCGACCTACAATCATCGTGCGCTGGCGGGTTTGGCCGCCCAGCGGCTGCGTCCGTATCGACGCCTGGAACGCTGCGCCCCGGTTCTCGCGAATCTCGGCGCTCCGGCTTGGGTGTTTTTGCCAGCGCCGCAGAACCCGCAATCGGCCACCGCCATCCGCGCCCGCCTTCAGGAGTAAGCATCATCGCCCGCAAGCCGACCACCCCGCCACCCCCGAAACCGCCAGCAGGCGGCCCCGACGCTCCGGTGAAAGCCCCGCGCAAGCGGGCAGCGCCCAAGGCCGTGGCAGGCGTTCCCGCCACTCCCGGCACGCCGCGCAAAAAGGCAGTTGCCGCCGGTCCTGCCAAAGACGCTGAACGGGTGCGCGAACGCGCCGAGCCGTCGCGCCTTGACCAGTTACAGGCCGTCATCGTCGCCTCACTCGAAGACGACAAGGCCGAAGATCTGGTCTGTATCGATCTCGCTGGCCGCGCCTCGTTTGCTGACAGGATGGTGATCGCCTCCGGCCTCGCCGATCGTCAGATCAGCGCGATGGCGACGCATCTTGAGGATAAGCTCGAAGAAGCCGGCCTCAAGCGCATCCAAATCGAAGGCCTCGGCAGTTCGGATTGGGTGCTGATCGATGCGGGCGATATTGTGATCCATCTCTTCAAGCCGGAATCACGCGAGATTTACGCTCTGGAGAAGATGTGGGGCACCGACGAAGACGATCATCCGAAGGGTGGCGTCGCTGGCTGAGTGGCGCCTCGTGGCGGTTGGGCGGATTGGCAGCGGGCCGGAGGCTGAGCTGTTCAACCGCTACAACGACCGGCTGCGCCCGAAGCTGGGCGTGATCGAAATCGCCGAAGGGCGTGGTTCGGCGGGTGAGATCAAACGCCGTGAGGCCGATGCGATCCTGGCGGCGGTGCCGGAGAGCGCAATTGCGATCGCACTCGATCTCGGTGCCACTTCTCCCGACAGCGAGGCGTTTTCGCAGCGTTTGTCCGCCTGGATCGACACCGCCAAGCCGCTCGCTTTCATCATCGGCGGGGCAGAGGGGTTGGAGCGCCGCGTGATCGAGCGCGCCAATCATGTGCTCTCGTTGGGGGCGATGACGTGGCCGCATATGCTGGTCCGGGTGATGCTGGCTGAGCAATTGTTCAGAGCGCGTGCCATTGCGACCAATCATCCGTATCATCGTGCGGGCAGGCCGTAGCTTTCGTTGATGGGCCGGAACATTTGAGTCGTGCCTCCGCCGTCAGCCTCAACACATTTTTCCAAAACCCTGCCGTCGCGCGGCGCTCAGCACCCCACGCGGCAGCGGAATCCGAAACGGTTCCGGTTTCACGCGCTGCTTGCGCGGCCGCCGCCTTCGCGTCGCGGCACGTTCTTCTGGGGTTTTATCCACCGTCCAAGGCAGCGCGATCGCCAACGCCCGACACAATGGCCGCAACACGCGCTGTGCCTGCGCAGACTCCGCTAGCAATGCCGCCATCTCCGGCGCGTCCAGCACCATCTGCAACCGCACGCCGTAGCCCGCCGCGTCATGCTTGCCGAATTTGAGCAGCCAGCCGAATCGGCGCGGCAATCGCAGCGCCGATGGCGTTGGCGGTGGCGTTGGGCCGCAGATGCGTCCCGGCACAACACTTCGCTGCGGCATCCGCCACAGCTTGCCAGCGCGATAACGCAGCAACATTCGTTCAACCCGGCTGAGCGTCTGCCCAACCCGGCCATACAGCAAAATGCCGAGGGAACCCGCCAACCCCCAAGCCCCCAACGCCGCCTTCAGCCCAAGCAAAACCAGCCGCAATTGTGCGGTCACGGTCTCGGTTGCGGATTGGGGGGTGTGTGAGTCCATCTAACATCTAGCACCACAAGCGCTGGCTGGACTCAAGAAAATTCTACGCCCCCACCTTCGGCGTCGCGCGGCGGGAACCTTCGAAGCAACCCATCAAACCGCATCTGAGCTTCATTAGTGAGTGCGCTGCTGCCCCACCATCGGCCTTTCCGCCCGACCGCGATCATCCGCCAACGCACAGGCTGGGCGGTGCGAAACCAACCAGCAACGCGTTCCTCGAAATAACGATACCGCAGCAAATTGGGGCCGCTACACCCGCCCCTCCGCCACTGCGTGGCACATCACATCCACGCCCTCGACCGCCGTCACCATCGGCTTCTCCGCCCGGCAGCGATCATTCGCCAGCGCACACCGCGGATGAAACGTGCAGCCGCTCGGTGGATTGATCGGGCTCGGCACCTCGCCACCCACCGGAATCCGCGCCCGCCCGATCGCAGAAATATCCGGAATCGCATCCAGCAACAGCCGCGTATAGGGGTGGCGCGGTGTGCGGAAAATGCTCTCCGCTGGCCCCTGCTCCACAATCCGCCCCAAATACATCACGCCCAACTGATCCGACATATGCCGCACCACCGCGAGATTGTGGCTGATGAACAAATACGTCAGCCCGTTCTTTTGCTGCAAATCGCGCATCAAATTTAGAATTTGCGCCTGTACCGACACATCCAGCGCGCTCGTTGGCTCGTCACACACCAGAAATTCCGGCTCGCTGGAAAGTGCGCGTGCAATCGAAATCCGTTGGCGCTGGCCGCCGCTGAATTCATGCGGATATTTCTCGCCGTCGCGCGCCGACAGCCCCACCTGCGTCAGCAATTGCGCCACACGATCCGCAATCTCCGCCCGCCCGGTCGCCAGTTTGAACGCCTTCAGCGGTTCCGCCACAATATCGGCCACCCGCCACCGCGGATTGAGCGAAGCATAAGGGTCTTGGAAGATCATGTTCATCTTCCGCCGCAGCGCCGGTTGCGCGCGGGCGGTGGAAATCGGCTGCCCCTCAAACCGGATCTCGCCCGCACTCGGCGTGTAAAGCCCCACCGCCAGCCGCGCGATGGTGGATTTGCCGCAGCCGCTCTCCCCCACCAGCGACAGCGTCGCCCCCGGCGCGATGGCGAACGACACTTCATCCACCGCCCGCAACAGCCGCCGCCCCTCGCCTGCCAATATGCGCTGCAAGAATGGGCGCGAGACATCGAAATGGCGCGACACCTCGCGCGCTTCGAACACAGCGGTCATCGCGAGCCCTCTTCAACGCGCAAACATGCGGCCAGACTATCACCCGCCTTGAGCAGCAACGGCCGCTCCGTCAGGCAGCGCGGCATCACATATTTGCAGCGGGGATTGAACGCGCACCCATTGGGCACTGCGCCGATACGCGGCATCGCGCCGTCAATCTGCTGCAACCGTTCAACGCGCGCATCCAGCGACGGGATCGAGCCCATCAAGCCCTCAGTATAGGGATGATGCGGGTGGCGCACCACATCGGCCACTGGCCCAATCTCGGCAATCCGCCCGGCATACATCACCGCCACCCGGTCCGCCGTCTCGGCAATCACGCCCATGTCGTGGGTGACAAGCATCACCGACTTGCCGTGGCTGGCAGTGAGCCGCTTCAACAGCGTGATGATCTGCGCCTGGATCGACACATCCAGCGCCGTCGTCGGCTCATCGGCAATCACCAATCGCGGCTCGGCACACAACGCGAGGGCAATCACCACGCGCTGGCGCATGCCGCCGGAGAATTGATGCGGGTAAGCATTCACCCGCTCAGCGGCGGCAGGAATGCCCACCTCCTCCAACCACTGCACCGCCCGCGCCCGCGCTTCACGATCGGTCAGTTTCAGATGCGTCTGCATCGTCTCCACCAACTGATTGCCCACCGACATCAGCGGATCGAGCGTGGTCAGCGGATCTTGGAAAATCGCCCCAATCTGGCGGCCACGGATCGGGCGCATATCCGCCTGCGAGAGCCGGTCGATGCGTTTGCCATCAAACACGATCTGCCCGCGCGCAACCCGCCCCGGCGGTTCCAGCAAGCCGATAATCGCCGCCCCGGTGAGCGACTTGCCGGCCCCCGATTCGCCGACCACGCCAAGAATTTCGCCCGCTTCAATCGAAAACGACACCTCATCCAACGCGCGCAGAATACCGCGCCGGGTTGGGAACTCCACCACAAGATCAATAACATCAAGCAACGCCATCAGCGCAGCCTCGGGTTCAGCGCGTCGCGCAACCAATCGCCCAGCAGGTTAATCGACAGCACCATCGCCGCCAGCGCCACACCGGGGAAGATCGTCACCCACCATTCGCCAGAGAACAGAAAATTATTGCCAAACCGGATAAGCGTCCCCAGCGATGGCTGCGTCGGTGGCAGGCCCACGCCCAAGAAGCTCAGCGTCGCCTCATCCAGCACCGCAAGGCCGAGATTGAGCGTGGCAATCACCAACACCGGCCCGATCACATTCGGCAGAATATGCGTCAACATAATGCGCGGCCCGGAAATCCCGATCACCTTGGCCGCCATCACATAATCCCGCCCCCGCTCGATCATCGTCGAGCCGCGCACGGTGCGCGCAAATTGCGGCCAGCGACTGATGCCGATGGCGAACACAATCACAT
>CAIZGT010000385.1 GCA_903932545.1 uncultured Rhodospirillales bacterium | reverse complement strand
CCGAAATCGTCGTCGAAGCCGCGACCGCGCGATTTGCGACCGCGGCCATGGTTGGTCATGCTCAAGAGAAACTCGTCCTTTGTGGGTGGCTTAACGGGGTTATTACGCGAACAGAGGTGGGTCAGAGTCCACGCATCTCGCGACCCTGGCAGCAACACCGGCATTTTCCGGCATCACTCGCGCAAAAACAATAGCGGCTTTTGGTATCCGCGCCTAGCAACAAGTGGCGTTGATGGCCAGATTATGACGAAACCTTCGTGATAATCGTTTCAACCGCTGAGCAAATCGCCCAGGTCACGCCGCAGTTTGATGATTCCGCTGTCGAAAAATCGGCTCGGATGCACGCGGTTGGTCAACAAAGTCCAAGCCAAACCCTGCGCCCAATCGATCCAGACTCCTGTTCCGGTGAAGCCGGTATGGCCGATTGTGTCGGGCGAGCAGGTGTTGCCACCCGACCACCCCTGATGCACTGCCTCCCAACCAAGGGTGCGTGTCGTCCCGTGGCGCTGGCGCATTTCTGCCAAAGCAGACGGCGCCAGCAGGCGACCTGCCACCAGATCGGCGGTGAAATCGAGCACCGCATCCGCCGTGCCGAACAGCCCGGCATGCCCAGCAGCACCTCCCAGCGCCGCCGCGTTCTCATCATGCACCTCACCGCGCAACACCCGACCGCGCCATGCGCAACGCTCGGTGGCAGCACACATGTTGGAGTCGGGATGAAAGCTGAAGCCCGGGCCAGGGTCGATCAACCCAAACGCCTTGCCATGCAACCGCTCCAACGCAAGGCCCAGAAGGATATAATTGATATCGGAATAAACGGCCTCACCCTGCTGCCATGCGCGTTGCAGAACGAAGGCACGCAGTGTGGCTGGGTCCGCGCCATAGGTGTAAATCGGCCAAACTGCGGGCAGAAAGCTTTGGTGCGCAAGGCATTGCCGAAAGGTCAGCCTGCGCTCCGGCGCACCGGCCACATCATATTGTCGCAGATCCGGCAGCAGAACGGTCAGACGATCGTCCAGGCTGATACGTCCGGCTTCAACCGCCTGCAACATGCGCGTGGCGGTGAAGATCGGTTTGGTGAGCGAGGCCAGATCGAACATCGTCTCACGCGACATCGCCACAAGCGCAGGCTCACGCTGCGCCCAGCCGTCATACAACACGGTGCGCGCGCCGCTGCCGAGTTCGAGCACCCCAAGCACGGCACCGGGAATGCGCCCGGCCTGGATCGCATGCTGCACCAGGGCAAAGCCGCGTGCGGCGCGAATATCTGTCTGGGTCATGACTTAATGATGCGTAACCTCGCGTGACACGGCAAGCCAACGGCTTGAACTTGCGCACCACTTCAGCGCAAGAAGCTGTAGCAACAGGTCTGCCGAATAATTTTGCACAGTCGCATTGCGCCCGCCCTGCCCAGCACGCTGGTTTTAGCTGCACCTCCGCCACCCGGTCGCCGCCGTGTTCGGGCGCGTGACTGGCTATTCTGGACATTGGCGATCTCGCTGCTGATCCATCTGCTGGTGCTGGTTGCGCTCATCTGGCAGCGCACTGCGCCGAGCGAGGACCAAGCAAGGGCCGAGGCGCCAGCGGAGTGGCAAATCCAGCTTGAGCCGAGCAAGGACACCGCCGCTCCACCGCCGTCCACACCAAGTGCCAATCAGCCGCCAATTCAAGCCGCACCACCTGTAGATCGGCCCAGCACGCAGCCGCCCAAGCCGCAATCGGCAGCGCCACCACCGCAGGCCGCCCCGCAGGTCACCAAGCCTGCGGAAATTGCACCGCCGCCGGTGTTAACCTCACCCAAAGCCAACGAAACGGTTGCAGCGCCCGCCAAACCACGGCCGCCCGAAACCAAGCCGATACCTCGGCCCGTCCAGCCCGCCAGCCCGTCACCGTTTGCCAACATGCAGCAGTCGAACGATTTCTTCACCCCACAAGCCGCGCCAGAAACGCCGCATCCCACAGCGTCTGCGCCTTGTTGTCTTCGGCATACCAATACCAGCCGTCATCGTTGACATG
>CAIZGT010000384.1 GCA_903932545.1 uncultured Rhodospirillales bacterium | reverse complement strand
TGGGCAACTTACAAGCAGGCCGAGGATCGCGGCTGGCAGGTCCGCAAGGGCGAGCACGGCACGACTGGGTATTTCTTCAAAAAGCTCGAACTGCGCGATGACGGCAAACCAGAGGGCGACGATGATTCAGTGCGGCACATCCCGTTGCTGCGCGCCTTCAGCCTGTTCCATGCCAGCCAGATCGATGGGATTCCGGATTACATCTCGCCCACGATCGAGGAAGCGCCGTGGCGTGCACCAGAGGCGGCAGAGATCATTCTGGCCAATAGCCGGGCCGTGGTGCGGATCGGCGGGGATCGTGCGTTCTACTCGCCGTCGACCGACCACATCCAGATGCCCCCAGGCGCAGCCTTCGCAGCGCCCGCGGGCTATTGCGGGACCCTGATCCATGAAATGTCGCATTGGACCGGCGCACCGGCGCGGCTTAACCGCGATCTGCGCAACAGGTTTGGCTCGCAGGATTACGCGCGCGAGGAACTCCGAGCAGAAATCGGCCAGATGATGGTCTGCGCGGAACTCGGCACTGCGGGCTGCGATTTCTCGAACAACGCCGCCTATCTGGCATCCTGGCTAGAAAAGCTGCGCTCAGACCGCAAGGAAATCTTCCGAGCTGCCGCCGATGCTCAGCGGATTGCAGACTACCTGCTGGCATTCCACCCCGACTACGCCAGCAGCTTGGCCACAGCGGCAGAGGGATCGATCGCCGCAGACAATGACGACGCCGAGGCACTGCCGCGCGCCGCCTAACTACAGGCTGGTCTGCGACGAACCAGCCCCCTGCCCCACATTTCCATCCCACCAGCACCCCGTCCGGCTCGACCGCCTCTTTGCGGGCGATGCCGCGCGGCTGCTCGCACGAGGTCACTCACATGCCAAACGATAGCAGCGGATTTACTCTCAGCCTGTTCGACAACACCGCATTGTCTGGCTGGACCCCGCACGCAGCCAGTGATGCAACTCATCAGGATCATCTCGATCCGGCGAACGATGATGACGATGACGGCGATCCTCCGTCGCCGCCGGTTGGCACGCAGGCAGCGCACGGCAGAATTACGTGCTCGAGGGTGACCGCGCCCTGGCACGCGGTTGGCCCGCGCGGGCACGCGACAATCTCACCGCCATCACCCTATCGAAGACGCTCGAAAAGTCTGGCCGTGCGCCCACAGCTGACGAGCAGGCGCAATTGCTGCGCTTTGTAGGCTTCGGCGCTTCGGAGTTGGCACAGAGCTGCTTCCGTCGACCCGGCGAGGTCGAATTCCGTCCCGGTTGGCAGGAGATTGGCGCTGCGCTGGAAGCGGCGGTGACGCCGGAGGAATACGCAGCCCTTCAGCGCGCGACGCAATATGCGCACTACACGCCGGAGACGATCATTCGTGGACTCTGGCGAGCCGCGCAGCGAATGGGTTTCATCGGCGGACGCGTTTTGGAACCCGGCATGGGCACCGGCCTGTTCTTCGCCCTGCTGCCCGCAGCTTTGCGCGATACCTGCCAACTCACCGGCATCGAATACGACAAGATCACTGCGCGCATTGCAAAATTGGTGAACCCCGAAGCGCGGGTGCGGTGTGAGGATTACACGCGCAGTCAGATTTCTGGGGCGTTCGATCTGGTGGTCGGCAACCCGCCCTTCTCGGATCGCGTGGTGCGGGCAGATCCGGCCACGCGGGCTTTAGGGTTACGGCTGCATGATTACTTCATCGCCCGCTCCATCGCGCGGCTTCGCCCCGGCGGGCTTGGGCTGTTCGTCACCAGCACAGGCACGATGGACAAAAGCAGCCTCACCGCCCGTGAGCATATTGCCAGCATGGCCGATCTGGTCGGCGCGGTGCGTCTGCCTGCAGGCAGCATGCGTGCGAGTGCGGGCACGGAGGTTGTGGTCGACATCCTGGTGTTTCAGCGACGTGGGATCGGCGCTGTATCAGGCGGTGCGGCCTGGATCGACCTTGCTTCGGTGCCTTTGACTGAATCAGACGAGCAAGACGACGGCAGCACAATCGAGGTGAACCGCTATTTCGCCGAACATCCCGAGATGGTGTTGGGGGATCATGCGCAGCGGCGCGGCATTTACGGTCCGGCGCTGGCCTATACCTGCGTGCCGAGGTCCGGCGGTGAAAGCCTGGAGAGCTTGCTGGCCGCAGCATTGGACCGACTGCCCACAGCTATCTTCACCACATCGCCGGTTGACGTCGGGGAAGATGACAACGACGCAGCACCTATCACCGGGACCGCAGCCGAGGGAGCCTCCATCAAGGAGGGTTCATACCTTCCCGGCAAAGCCGGCCAGCTCATGCAGATCATCGACGGCACCCCCTGCCCTATCGCGATCAAGGCTGGCAAAGCCAGTGACGGCATCTTCGCCAAGAATGCCAAGATCATTCAGGCC